>NZ_JBBYGR010000030.1:0-29596 GCF_038405005.1 Xanthomonas sp. JL1
CGTACGGCTGCCGACCCGGTCGTCCTGACACCGGATAGTGCGGCTCGATCAGGGCAAGCAGTCGCTTCCACGGCACGATGCGCTCCATCTCCGCAAGGAAGATCTCGCGCCGGGTCTGCTTGCGCTTGCCCAGGCCCTCGGCGTCACCGAACGTCAGTTGCATGGATGCCTCCTCATTCCGAACAAATAGTGTCTCGCATTTGTGGTGCGTTGTTCAGAGGTTCCCTAGCGCGACGATATCGGCAATGCCACGCCGGCGCAGATTGCCCAGGCCGCGATGGACACCGTGCCGCGCGTGCTGCCGCTGTTCTGGACCCTCCGCATCATGGCGGCCATCGGCATCTATCTCATCGCGTTCTTTGCCATCGCAGTCTGGTCTGCATGCAAGCACCACTTCCAGGAAAAACGCTGGTTCCTGAGGTTGGCACTGTGGACGTTGCCGCTGCCGTGGATCGCGATCGAATGCGGCTGGTTCGTGGCCGAATACGGCCGCCGACACAGCCCAACGCATCCCCCGCCCCGTCGCGTCACGCACCGCTGAGTTCCGGCGCGGTGGCCGGCAGCGCACCGTAAGCGAAGGAGAGACATCATGGATTTCGTATTGCTCGATTACACAACCCTGCGCGTGATCTGGTGGCTGTTGCTCGGTGTGCTGCTGTCCGGTTACGCCGTGATGAGTGGCTTCGATTTGGGCGTGGGCGCATTGCTGCCGTTCGTCGCCAACAACGATGCCGAGCGCCGGCTGGTGATCAACACGGTCGGCCCGGTCTGGCGCGCGCAGCACGTTTTGGCAGCATCGCCGCGCTGTGTGCGCTGGCATTGTTTGCAACGGGCGGTGCGTGGGTAGAGCGCTGGTTCTACCTGGTTATGCGGTGACCTCGGTGCTGGCGACCGATGCGCCGACCAACCCGCTTGGCGAGTGTGGTATTTCGCATGGATCCTGGGCACCGGCCTGGCGGCATCGGCTGCCGTGCTCAACGGCATGTGGTTCGAAGCACGCGAGCCCGAGCGTGGCGTACCGCCTCAGTAAAATAATTTCATCTGATGCTTGCCGATTCGGCATTCCCTATGTAATATACGCGGCTCATTCGGGGTGTAGCTCAGTCTGGTAGAGCGCTACGTTCGGGACGTAGAGGTCGCAGGTTCGAATCCTGTCTCCCCGACCAGTTTCAAAACACAAAACCGGCCCAGCGCCGGTTTTGTGTTTTCAGGCGTCGCTGCACATACGTGTACGGCGCGGATGGTCTGTCATGTCTGTTGCCACTACCGCGTCTTCGTCGTCCGCCCAGTTGCGTGGTCGCGGCCTGGTGCTGGCCGCGATTCTGCTTTCCGCATTCAACTTGCGCACTGCAGTGACGTCGCTGACGCCGCTGCTGGAACGCATTGCCGACGAGTACGCCTTCGGCGCGCCCATCATGGGTGCGCTCGGCATGTTGCCGACCGCAGCGTTCGCACTCACCGGTGTGGCGACACCCGCGTTGCTGCGCCGTTTCGGCTTGCTGCGCGTTGCGCTGTTGTCGATGGCATTGGCCACGCTTGGATTGGTGTTGCGCCCGCTGCTGCCGGGCACCGCCGGACTGCTGATCGGCTCGCTGGTGGCGTTGACCGGCATGGGCATGGGCAACGTGGTACTGCCGCCGTTGGTGAAGCGCTACTTCGGCGACCGCGTGGGCCGCGTGAGCACGCTGTACATCACCGTACTGCAGGTCGGCACGTTGTTGCCCGCCCTGCTGGCAGTGCCGGTGGCCGACGCGCTGGGCTGGCGCAGCTCGATGGTGGTGTGGGTGCTGCCGGCCCTGCTGGCGTCAGCGGCCTGGGCACTGGTGCACGCCAACCACCGCCGTATCCGCGCCACCGGCCCGGCACCGGTGACGCCCACGCCCGAGGCCGAGGGCCGCGTGGCACGCACCGCCCTGGGGTGGAGCATGGCGATCACCTTCGGCATGACCTCGCTGGTCACCTATTCGATGTTTACCTGGTTGCCGACGCTGCTGCGCGAAGCCGGCGCCTCGCCCGCGTTCGGCGGCACCATGGTGGCGCTGTTCGCGGCACTGGGCATGGTCGGCGCCTTGACCATGCCGGCGCTGGCGGTCCGCATGCGCAACCCGTTTCCGATCGTGCTGCTGTGCGCGGCCTGCCATCTGGTCGCGTTTGCCGGGCTGTGGTGGGTGCCGCTGGCCGCGCCGATCCTGTGGGTGACCCTGCTCGGCCTGGGGTCGAGCACGTTTCCGCTGGCATTGGTGCTGGTCAATCAACGCAGCCGCACTGCGGCCGGCTCGGCGGCCCTGTCCGGGTTCTCGCAGGGCATGGGCTATGCGGTGAGCTGCCTGGGACCATTCCTGTTCGGCTGGCTGCACGCGCACAGCGGCGGCTGGACCTACCCGTTCGTGTTCCTGGTCATCTGCCTGCTGGTGCAGCTGGCCGCCGCCTGGGTGGCCTGCCGCCCGCAATTGCTGGAAGACGTGTGGGCGCCGCCCGCACGCGGCGCCCGCGCGGTCAATGGACCGGCAGACTGATGTAGCTGGGCTGCTCGGGGGACACGTACACCCGCTGCGTGGCTTTTTGATAATCGCCGGGCTTGGCGAAGAAGATATTAGGCACGTAGGTCTGCGGGTTGCGATCGTAGAGCGGGAACAGACTGGACTGCACCTGCACCATCACCCGGTGGCCCGGCTGGAAGGTGTGGTTGGCGGTTGGCAGGCCGAACTGGAATGCCAGCGGCTGATTGGATGCCAATGGCTTGGGCGTGCTGAAACTCTCGCGGTAGCGGCCGCGGAAGATCGCCAGCGACACCGGCAACTCGTAGCCGCCCATCTTCGGGTTCGACGCCATCTCGTCCGGATACACGTCGATCAGCTTCACCACCCAATCGCTGTCGCTGCCGCTGGTGGAGGCTTGCAGATGTACTTCGGGGGCACCGGCGATCTGCAGTGCCTCGGTCAGGGGCTCGGTGACGAAGGTCAACACATCCGGACGGCCATCGACAAAGCGCTGGTCGTGCACCAGCCAGGTGGTCCACATCGCGCGGTCGGTAAAATCCACCGGGCGCGGCACGAACGGCACCGGCTTGGCCGGGTCGGAGACGTATTCTTCAAACCCCGCCTGCCCGGCCACCGGCTGCTGGAACGACAGCTTGCCGCCGGCCTGCAGATACAGCGGCTTGCTGGTCGACGCGCAGCCCTTGTCGCAACTGCGCGGCCACGCTTTCAGGCGATCCCAGTGGTTTTCGCCGGTGTTGTAGATGAACACCGGCGGCGTGTTCGCCTTCGGCGCGCCATCGACCAGGTACTGATCGAAGAACGGGCGCAGCACGTCATGGCGGAACTGGCGCGCGGTATCGCCCTCGAAACTCAGCGCACCCAAGGCACTGCCGTCGTAGTTCACCTGACTATGCCGCCACGGGCCCATCACCAGGTAGTTGAGCGTGTTGCTCTTGTCGCGCGGCTCCATCGCCGCGTAACTGTGGATCGCGCCCCACATGTCTTCCTGGTCCCACAGGCCTTGCAGCCACATCGTGGGCACCTTCAGCGGCGTGCGCGCCATCACCTTGTCCAGCGCCTGTTCCTGCCAAAACGCATCGTAGGCAGCGTGTTCGGTGAGCTTGTGCCACCACGGGAGCTGCTCCAGACCTGCAGCCTTGGCGAAATCGCCGGCCGAGCCTGCCTGCAGGAAATTACTGTAATCGTCTTGCCCCTGGCGCGGGATGCCGGCGCCCTTGCCGCGCTTGCTGAGCTGGGCGGTGAAGTAGTCGAAATTGACCTGGCGGAACGCACCGTCATTGAACCAGTCATCGCCCATCCAGCCGTCGACCATCGGGCTTTCCGGCACTGCGACCTTCAACGCAGGATGTGGATTGGTCAGCGCCATCACCACGGTGAATCCTTCGTAGGACGAGCCGATCATGCCGACCTTGCCATTGGATTCCTTGACGTTCTTTACCAGCCAATCGATGGTGTCCCAGGCATCGGTGGCATGGTCGACCTTGCTGGGATTGAGCGGCCCGCGCAATGGCCGCGTCATCACGTAATCGCCTTCGGAACCGTACTTGCCGCGCACGTCCTGAAATACGCGAATGTAGCCGCCTTCCACGAACACGTCGTCGCCGGCCGACAGCAGGTCTTTCATATGCGGCGACGCCAGCCGCTCGGTGCGGCCACTGGCGTCGTAAGGCGTGCGTGTCAGCACAATCGGCGCGTTTTTCGCCCCCTTGGGCAGCACGATCACCGTGTGCAGTTTCACCCCATCGCGCATCGGGATCATCACCTCGCGCTTGATGTAGTCGTTGCTGGCATCGGCCGCCACGAACGGCTTGCCGGTAATGTCCGGCGTCATCGGCGAGGTTTGCGCCCAGATGCTGCCGATGGTGGCGGCAATGGCGGTGGCGAGCAGGCAGGTGGCAAGGCGGCGCATCGACGACTCCGGAAGTGCGGGGGGCAGCCCTCGACTGTAGGCAGGTCGCAGGCTGCCGGGGGAGTGTCAAAGGTCGTGGTTGCTGCAGGTTCCAGGCGCACAGGCGCAGTGGCTGCGGGATGACTTGCAACTGCGTGCGCGGGCCTGATGCCGCGGTATCGCCTGCGGCGTGCATGCGCGGCCGCTCTTGGCTGTGAGCGCCTGTGCTCAACGACACGCGACACCGCATTGCACGCCTACAGCCCCGCAGGGCAGCCGCGGCTGGCGGGCCGTATCGCCGTGCGGCGACTGCTGCCTTGGTGCTGGTCAAGGCGCGGATGCTGCGTTGGGCGCAAAACCGGCATGCGTAACGGTACGCCGTTGCCGATCAGTGCCGCACTTGGCCTTCGCCACGCACCACAAAACGCTCAACGGTGAGCGCCTCCAGACCCATCGGACCATAGGAATGCAGGCGTGTGGTGGAGATGCCGATCTCCGCGCCGAGGCCGAGCTCGCCGCCATCGGAAAACCGCGAGGAGGCGTTGACCATCACCACTGCCGAGCGGAGCGACTGCACGAACCGCTCGGCATTGTCGGGGTCCTGCGTGGCGATGACTTCGGTGTGGTCGGAACCATATTGGCGGATGTGCGCCAGTGCCGTGTCCAGATCCGCCACCACGCGCATGGCCAGGATCAGATCGAGAAATTCTGCGGCGTAGTCGTCGTCGCTGGCAGGCGCGATCTCGGGCAGCACCGCGCGCGTTGCCGCATCGCCACGCAATTCCACCTTGCGCTCGCGCAAGGCCTGCGCTGCAAGCGGGAGAAAGCGCTCGGCGATGTCTGCATGCACCAGCAAGGTCTCCAGCGAATTGCAGGCAGAAGGCCGCGTCGCCTTGCCGTCGATCAGCAGGCGCAGCGCCAGCTCCATCTCGGCCGATGCATCCACAAACAGATGGCACACGCCCTTGTAGTGCTTGATCACCGGCACACGCGCGTGCTCGGCAACGAACCGGATCAAGCCTTCGCCGCCACGCGGAATTGCCAGATCGACGATGTCGTTGAGCTGCAGCAGTTCCAGCATGGTCTCGCGGCGCAAATCTTCAACCAGGGTCAGCGCGGCTTCCGGCACATTGGCTTCGCGCAAGGCGCGCTGCAACGCGCGTGCGATGGCGGTATTGGAATGGATCGCCTCCGAGCCACCGCGCAGGATCACGCCATTGCCAGCTTTGATGCACAGCGCCGCCGCGTCGGCCGTCACATTGGGGCGCGCCTCGTAAATCATCGCGATCACACCCAGCGGCACGCGCACTTTCTGCACGCGGATGCCGTTGGGGCGCACATCTTCGCGAGTGATCCGCCCCACCGGGTCGGGCAACAACGCCACCTCGCGCAATGCGGCGGCAATGCCGGCCAGGCGCTTGTCGTCCAGCGCCAGCCGATCAAGCATCGCGCTGGCGGTTCCCTTGGCACGCGCCGCCTCCAGATCGCGCGCGTTCGCGGCAAGGATCGTCCCAGCATCGGCTTCCAGCGCTGCGGCCATTGCCTGCAGTAAGGCGCACTTGGCCTGCGAAGACAGTTGCGACACCACCTGGGCGGCATCACGGCATTGCAGAGCGAGCGTTTTGATGGTCATCGGAGGGCCGGGATTTGGGATTTGGGATTTGGGATTTGGGATTTGGGATTTGGGATTTGGGATTTGGGATTTGGGATTTGGGAGTCGGGAGTCGGGAGTCGGGAGTCGGGAGTCGGGAGTCGGGAGTCGGGAGTCGGGAGTCGGGAGTCGGGAGTCGGGAGTCGGGAGTCGGGAGTCGGGATTGGCAAACGCGGGCAAGATCGTCATCACCACATGGGATCAATCGTTGGGACGAAGAGGTAACGGTCGAGAAACGCAGTGCATCTGCTGTTGCGAACCCCCAATCCCAAAGCTCAAATCCCGGCTACAACAACACCAAATCATCGCGATGCACCACGTTCTCGCCATAGCTGTAACCGAGTACGTTCTCGATTTCGCGCGAGTGGCGGCGTGCGATGCGACGGATATCCACTGCCGAATACTGGCTGACGCCGCGTGCCAGACAACGTTCGCCCTCGTCATCACGCAGGCGAATCTCCACCATGTCGCCGCGGCGGAAATCGCCCTCGGCACCGACCACACCGCCCGGCAACAGCGAGGCGCCCTTGTCGCTCAGCGCCATTGCTGCGCCGGCATCGACCAGAATCGCGCCCGCTTCCACCGGCGCGTGCCGTAGCCAGTACTTGCGTGCGGCAATGCGCGTGCGTGCGGCATGGATGCGCGTGCCACGCAGGCGGTCCTGCGCCAGGGCGCGCACCACCTCGCCACTGCGGCCGTTGAACAGATAGGTTTCGATGCCGGCCGCACCCGCCTTTGCAGCG
The DNA here is from genome assembly GCF_038405005.1 of Xanthomonas sp. JL1. NCBI lineage: Bacteria > Pseudomonadati > Pseudomonadota > Gammaproteobacteria > Lysobacterales > Lysobacteraceae > Xanthomonas > Xanthomonas sp. JL1. Next base: position 6,784 of record NZ_JBBYGR010000030.1, read on the forward strand.
GCTTCCAATTTGGTGCGCATGCCGCCGGTGCCTACATTGCTGCCGCTGCCGCCAGCCATCGCCAGCACCTCCGGCGTGAGCTCGGGCACATCGTCGAGCGGCCGCGCCAAGGGGTTACTGCGTGGGTCGGCGCTATACAAGCCGTCGATATCAGTGGCGATGAACAAGGCATCGGCATCGACCAAGGCGGCCACGATTGCGGCCAGGTTGTCGTTATCGCCCAGCTTCAACTCATCCACCGAAACGGTGTCGTTTTCGTTGATCACCGGCAACGCGCCCAACCGCAACAACTCGCCCAATGTGGCGCGTGCATTGAGATAGCGGCGACGGTTGCGCAGATCGTCATGGGTGAGCAGCACCTGCGCCACCGGGCGCTCGAAAAAGCGCTGCCACAGCGCGATCAACTGCGCCTGGCCGAGCGCAGCCAGCGCTTGACGTGCCGCGATCGGCGCGCCGACATCCACCGCTTTCGGCAGGATGGCGCGGCCCGCCGCCACTGCGCCCGACGACACGATCACCAGCTCGCGCCCCGCCGCCAGGTTAGCAGAGACGAACTGCGCCAGCCCCAATGCGAAACGCGGCGACAGGCCACCGCCATCGGCAGCAAGCAGGCTACTGCCGACCTTGAGCACGGCACGCCGCCACGGCGGCAGTGCCTGCTCGGCAAAGGGCGACGACGTGCTGGCTGGTGTGCTCATGGCAGCGGCGTACTCAGTGCGTGTTCCACTCATATACGGTCAGTGCAGAAGCATCGCGCACCACCAGCGGATCGCGCGCAACGATCTGCTGGGCCTCTTCGAGCGTGGCGACATTGACCAGCACATACGCGCCACCGCTGCGATCGCTGAAACCACCGGTCAGCGCGAGCTGCCCGGCGGCGCGCAACGCATCGAGAAAGTCCAGATGCGGCTGCAGCACATCGTCGGGAAACTCCGGCTTGCGGAGCGCAAGCACCAAATAATGCGTCGTCATCAGCCTGTATCCTTGTTGCGCACAGCCGCAGGTGTGCGTTCGTTACGACCGTGCGGTGCGGAAATCACCAGAAAGCGCGCTTCCACGTCCGAGAGAGTGTGCACCTGGTGCGTGGAGCCCGGCGGCACGTGCAAACTCTGCCCGACCCGCAGCACATGTTGTGCGCCATCCAGCTTCAACATCACCTCGCCGGCCAGTACATAGAAGAAGTGCCGCGCACGGCTATGCCGATGGCGCAATTCCGACACACCCGGCGGCATGTGCTCTTCGAGCACGTTGAGGTTGGGATCGCGTAACAGGTGCCAGCCCTCGCAAGCGTCGCCCCAGGGATAATGCTCTGCCGTGTCGGTGCTGATCACAGCCATCAGCGCAAGGTCTCCCAGCGGGCAAGCAACACGTCCAGTTGCAGGTCGGCTGCGGCACCGGGCGACACCCGTGCAGCCAGACTACCTTCCGGTGTACGCCCCTGCCCTGCGGTGTCGGAGGCTTCGGCTGCAGCCTTGTAGGCCTCGCGGAACGGCACGCCGGCCACGGCCGCTTCCACCGCCACATCGGTGGCGTACATACCCGAATCGATGGCTGCGCGCAGTTTGTCCGGGCGCCATTCCAGATTGGCCAGCAAGGCCGGCAGCAGTTCCAGCGCCGCAAGCCCACGCCCGAACCCATGCACGATAGCGCCCTTACTGCTCTGCAAATCGCGGTGATAGCCGGACGGCAGCGACAGCAGTTGTTCGATCTCGGTGCGCGCCGCGGCTACGCTGGCATGCGTTGCGCGCATCAACTCGATCACGTCCGGGTTGCGCTTGTTCGGCATGATCGAGCTGCCGGTGGTGTACTGCGCCGGCAATGCGACAAACGCGAATTCGCCGCTGGTGAACAGCGACACGTCCCAGGCAATGCGGCGCAGATCCAGCGTGGCGCTGCCCAGTGCTTCGAGCGCGGCCAGTTCATATTTGCCGCGCGAAAGCTGGGCGTAGATCGGTGAAACCTGCAAACGCGCAAAACCCAGTTCGGCCGTGGTGTGCGCACGATCCAGCGGCAGGTTCACGCCATAGCCGGCGGCGGTGCCGAGTGGATTGCTGTCCACCAGCTGCAAGGTGTCGGTGGCGCGCACGGCGTTGTCGATGAAGGCTTCCGCCCAGCCCGCCCACCACATGCCGGCCGACGAGACGACCGCACGTTGGATATGGGTGTAACCGGGCACCGGCAGCTCGGCCTCGGCCTGCGCGCGGTCCAACGCCACCTTGGCGATCTCTGCACTGAGCGTGGCCACACGCTGCAACTTGTCCTTCAACCACAAACGCGTAGCGACCAGAATCTGATCGTTGCGGCTGCGGCCGGTGTGGATCTTGCGGCCCGCATCGCCCAGACGCTCGGTCAATCGCGCTTCGATGGCTGAGTGGCAGTCTTCGTACTGCTCGTCCAGCACGAAGGCGCCGCCACGAAAATCTTCCGCCAACAGATCGAGTTGTTCGCTCAAGCCGTCCAGCTCCTGCGGCGACAGAATGCCGATGTGCTGCAGCCCCTGCGCATGCGCCTTGCTGGCAGCGATGTCGTGCAGGAAGAACTCGCGGTCCAGGATGACGTCGTCGCCGGCCAGGAAGCTCTGGATCTTGGCGTCCACCGCCACGCCGGGTTTTTGCCACAACAGATTGGTCATCGGAAAGCGTCTCGAGTAAGTCGTCCAGTTAAATCCCCGCACAGGGAGGTGCGGGCTTCTGCGAGAGACTCGCATCTTTGAATCCCCGCACACGGAAGTGCGGGCTCCTGCGAGGGACTCGCCTCAGCCAATGGCAGTCAATTCGTCCCAGCCCAACGCCAGGTTGAGATTCTGCATCGCCTGCGTCGCCGCGCCCTTGAGCAGGTTGTCCAGCGTCGCCACCACCACCACGCGCTTGTTGCCCGGCGCCAGCGTCACCCCGCCGATCTGCACACCGTGCCTGCCGGCGATGCGGCTCACCCACGGCGCTTCATCGACGATCTCGATCAGCGGCTCGTCGGCGTAACGTTGCGTGTAGCGCGCCTGGATCTGCTCGCGCGTCAGCGGCTGCTGCAACCACAGGTTGACGGTCAGGGTGATACCACGGAAATGCGGCGCCACATGCGGCATGAACTCCACCGGCACGCCCAGCTGCGCAGATACCTCGCGCTCGTGCATGTGGTTGGTCAGCGCATACGGCATCAAGTTATCGGCAAGCAGCGCGGGGTTGTTCTTGTCCGAGGGCGTGGTGCCTGCGCCCGAATAGCCGGACACGCCGAAGCACTGCGGCGGGCCAGCCAACTGGTCGAGCAATGGCGCAATGGTCAACTGCATGGCAGTGGCATAGCACCCCGGGTTGCTGATGCGTTTTTGCTCGGCGTAGCTGCCGCGCGTCAGCTCAGGCAAGCCGTAGTACCAGGCCGGATCGAAGCGATAGTCTGTCGACAGATCGATCACCAGCGTCTGCGGCGTTGCTGCGTCGATCGCCGCGACGAATGGTGCAGCCTTGCCATTGGGCAGCGCCAGGATCACTACGTCGGCCGCCTTTGCGGCGACTGCGTTGGCGTCCAGGCTTTCGTAGCGCAACTCAGCCTGGTAGGCCTGGTTGTGCTCGGCCACGCGCTGCCCGGCCAGCTCGCGCGACGAGACGAAGACCAATTGCAGATGCGGGTGCGCCGCCACCAGCTTGATCAATTCCGAGCCGGTATGCCCGCGGGCGCCGACGATGCCGATCGTGGTTGTTTGAACAGTCATGCGTTCGCTTCCAGGCGGAATGCAGGTGGCGTTTCAGCCCGGCCCATTCCGTATCGATGATGGAGGACACCACGGTATCGCGCGGCGTACCGTCGGCGTGGCGGGTGTGATTGCGCAGCACGCCGTCCTGCTTTGCGCCCAGCCGTGCGATAGCCGCGCGCGAGGTGTGATTGAACCAGCTGGTCTCGAACACCACGCTCAGGCAGCCCGGCGTTTCGAAAGCGTGCTGCAGCAGCATCAACTTGGCTTCGGTATTGACGCCGCTGCGCTGCACACGCGGTGCGTACCAGGTATAGCCGATCGATAGCCGGGGCACTGCTGCATCCAGCGCGTAATAGCGCGTGCAACCGACGATGTCGCCGGCGGCATCGCGCACCACAAACGGCAACGCCGCACCATTGGCGCAAGCGGCCAAGGCGGCAGCGATGTACGCATCAACCTGCTCAACCACAGGCACGCTGGTATACCACAGCCGCGACAACGCGCCCTCGCCCACTGCGTCACGCAAACCATCGGCATGCGCCGCCTGCAACGGCTCCAAGATCGCATGCTGTCCACGCAAGGTGGGCAGTTCGCGCCAGAGTGGTGGCAAGGCCGCCGCGATCATCGCGCTCAGCCCAGCAAGGTCGGTTGACGCGTCGCGCAATGCGCAACGCAATGCTGGATCTGCTCGAAATTCTCCAGCCCGTACCAAAACACCTTCCACTTCTCCTGCTTGATGCAACCGTCGGATTCGGCGTAGTAAAAGATATTGACCTGATTTTTGTGACGCGAGCGCCAGAACAACTGCGGGGTTTCTTCGCGCATCACATTCCATACCGCCCGGCCAAGACCTTCGCCCTGCGCATCGTCGAGCACGGCGAACTTGTCCAGATAGGTCAGCCTGCCCGCACCGAACTGGCCTTCGTCGGTCAGGATCACCGCCGCGCGGTAGTTTTCGCTGACATACGCGCGCAGCAACGTGGTGGTGTCGAAATACTCCGGCACCAGCGTGCGGCCGAAGCTGGATTCGATGAGCGACTTCAGGCGAGGCAGATCCAGTTCGTCCCAGGAGGTGGCGCGCAGCACGCGCTCGCCGCGCCGCACCAGCGTGCCCGAGCCCTTGTGGGTGAACAGCTCCTTGGCCAGGTCCGACGGCCGGGTGATCGACACCGACGACTCCAGAGGCAGGCAGTCGAGCAAATCCTTGATCTGCTCGATCTTCACCCGCATGCCGCCGTTGATCCACGGCTGCTGCATCAGATGATCGAACTCGGTGGACAGGTTGATCGAATCGATCAACTTGCCGTCGGCATCCAACAGGCCGCCGGTACCGGTAAGGAAAATGATCTTGTACGGCTGCAGCTCCTGCACCAATTCGTTGGCAGCAAAATCCGCATTGACGTTGAGGATCTGCCCGCTGGGCGTTTCGCCCAGGCTGGTGATCACCGGGATCGAGCCAGCCTGCAGGCTGGCTTCGATCGGCGCCAGATTCACCGCCTTGACCTCACCGACCAGGCCGTAGGTGTCGCGATCCAGATACTCGGCCTCGAACACGCCACCGGTGATGGAGGTCGCACGCGCGCCGTTTTGCTGCAGCGCTTCCACCAGTTTGAGGTTGGAGGCCTGGAACACCTTGCGCACGATCGCTAGCGCCTCGGGCGAGGTCACGCGCAGTCCGTTGACGGTGTGCTTTTCGATGCCGGCTGCCGACAGCTCCGCATCCAGTTGCGGGCCAGCGCCATGCAGCACGATCGGTGTCAGCCCGACTTCCTGCAGAAACGACAGCGACGAGGTCAGTGCGTCCAGATCGTCGCGAAGCACGGCGCCGCCCACCTTGACCACCGCAAAGCGCTTGGCATCCACCTGCGAGAAACGCTTGAGGTACTGGCTGATTTCCTTCGCGCTGGCCATGCTCGAAAGCAGGCGCACGATGGTCTGGCGGGTCTGTTTGTGGGGCTGTGCTGGGAGGGACATTGCCGTGACCGAAAGAGGAAGGAAGGCGCCAGGGGCGATTTAGTGGGAACCGTTGATGATGCGATGGACCGATTCGGCGTAACGCTGCAACTGTTCCAGCGTGACGAATTCGTCGGCGGTATGCGCTTGTGCGATATCGCCCGGGCCATAGACCAGCGCGGTGTAGCCGCCAGCCGAAAACAACGAGGCTTCGGTCCAGAAGTCCACTGCATTGCCGATCGGCAGATCCAGCGCATCGGCAACATCGCGTGCAGCCAGGCGACGTTCTTCTGCACGCGCGATATCACCCGACGGCAAGCTCGGCCCGCGAAAGGTTTCTTCGAAATGCGCTGCCGCCGGCTCGGCAAACCCGGCGAAGGTGGCCAGCAATCCATCCACGTCCATCGATGGCAGCGGACGAAAACCAAAGCGCACTTCGGCTGCAGGCGCGATCATGTTGGCTTTGATGCCACCCTCGACGCGGCCGATATTGAAACGTAACCCGGTCAAACCGCCGAAGCGCGCATGCGCCAGCGATTGGACATGGTCCAGTGCTTTGCCACCCCAGCGCATCGCCTGATGCAAGGCACTTGCAGAGGGGTCCTGCTTGCCCGAGGCATGCCCGGCGCGCCCGGCAAACCGCATCAGTACCGAACTGATGCCGCGATGCGCCAGCACCGCTTCGCTCATGGTCGGCTCGGCCACCAACACCGCATCGTACGGCACGCCACGCGCCAAAAACGCTGCGATACAGCGCGGATCGTTGGCTTCTTCGTCCGAGGAAAACACAAACGCCGCATCACCGTCGCCGGCATTGGCCGCCGCCACCAGCGCCGCCGCCGCACCCTTGATATCGCAGACACCCAGGCCGATCACACGGTCTTCGGTGCGTCGCATCACGTGTGGATCAGCACTCCAGTGCGGCGAATCCGGCACGGTATCCAGATGCACGTTGAACAGGTACTTCGGCGTGCCGCGCACCGCGTACAAGCTCACCGCCCCTGCACCGTGATCGACCACCTCGACCTGGAACCCCGGCAGCTGCGCGCGCAGATAATCGAAGATGCCGCCTTGCGCGGCAATCGCACGCGGCGGATTGCGGGTGTCGAAGGACACCAGCGCCTGCAGGTGGTCGAGCGTGGCGGTGAGCAGGTCCGTCATGTGTGTCAGGCAGCCGTGGTGGTGGTGCGGTAGAGATCGGGATAGGCGATTTCCATCAACGCCTGCGGCCGCGCCGGCGCGGCGAAACCGTGCTGTGCGTAGAGCGCATGCGCATCGGAGGTGGCGAGCATGAAGCGGCGAAGGCCCTGCAGATGCGGATGGGCCATCACTGCCGCCACCAGTTGCTTGCCATAGCCGCGCCCACGATGGGCATCAAGCACGAACACATCGGCCAGATAGCCGAAGGTGGCACCGTCGGTGATCACGCGCGCGAACGCCACCTGCCCTACGCCCTCGCAATAACCGCCGAAACACAGCGAGCCGGCGATCGCCCGCTGCACCGTGTCCAGCGGAATGCCCAGGCACCAATAGGCCTGCTCGCTAAGGAAGCGATGGATCAACGGCAGGTCGAGTTCCTGCTTGTCGGTACTGATGCGTAGTGCGGGCATGGATTCCATCGCAATGGCCCTCTTCTCCCAGCGGGAGAAGGTGCCCCGAAGGGGCCGATGAGGGGCGCCTCCCGAAACTTCGAGAGGCAACCGGGTCGAACGCGTCGCCACGCGCCCAAAAGGAGAACAATGGAAGCAAATGCTGCAGTCGTTCCCATGACTGGCGCGTGGCGACGCGTTCGTCATGATCTATCCTGAAAGTTGACTGCGGCGCTCCCACCCCCTCTCCCGGGGGGAGAGGGGCTTTTGCTCAGCGGTTGACCTGTGCGTACAGGGTCGAGCTCATCCCGAACAGTTTGATGAAGCCCTCCGCCTCTTGCACGCCCCAGTCGGCCGATTGCGCGTAAGTCGCGCCCTTGGTGTTGAGCAGGTGCGGCGAACGCACCGCCACCGCGTCGACACGGCCACCGCGGGTTTCCAGCGTGACTTCGCCGTTGACCTTGGACTGCGAGGACTTGAGGAACGCCTCGATATCGCTCTTGAGCGGGTCGTGATAGAAGCCTTCGTACACCAGCTCCACCCACTTGCGCGCCACGTCCGGCTTGAAGCGGTTCTGTTGCTTGGTCAGCACGGCGTCTTCCAGCGCACGGTGCGCAGCGAGTAGCGAAACCAGGCCCGGTGCCTCGAACACGATGCGGCCCTTCAAACCGATCACGGTGTCGCCGGTGTACACGCCGCGGCCCACGCCGTACTGCGCGAACAAGGTGTTGAGCTTGGCCAGGATCTTCGCGCCCGGCAGCGGCTTGCCGTCCAGCTCCACGGCTTCGCCTTCGACGAACTTCAGCGTCACCGTCAGCGCTTCGGTCGGCCATGCGTTACGCGGCGCGCACCAGCCGCGTGCACCTTCGCCCGGCGCTTCCCACCGATCGATCTCACCGCCGGACATGGTCAGCCCCAGCAGGTTCTCGTTGATGGTGTAGGCCTGCTGCTTGGCACGCACGCCAAAGCCGCGCGCTTCCAGATACTTCTGTTCGTAGGCGCGGGTCTGGGTGTGCTCTTTCTGGATCTCGCGGATCGGCGCAACGATCTGATAATCGCCCAGCGCCTTCACTGCAAGATCGAAACGCACCTGATCGTTGCCCATGCCGGTGCAGCCGTGCGCAATGATGCGCGTGCCCAATTCTTCAGCGCGCTTGAGCGCGGCATCCACGATCAGGTAACGGTCGGACACCAGCAACGGATACTGCCCCTGATAGCCCTCGCCTGCCCACACGAACGGCTTGACGAAGCCTTCCCAGATCGCCGGGCCACCATCGACGGTGACATGGCTGGCCGCGCCCAATTCGGCGGCACGCTTCTCGATGAACTCACGCTCTTCGGCATCCACACCACCGGTGTCGGCGAACACGGTGTGCACCGCATAGCCGCGCTCCTGCAGATACGGAATGCAGAAGCTGGTATCCAGACCACCGGAAAACGCGAGAACGATGTCCTTGGTGCCGGGAGTCGGGATTGGGGATTCGGGATTGGTGGAAGCGGTCTGCTGCGACATGGGGGTCTCTTTAGAAGTTGACTAAATAGGCGTGGGAGCCGGATTCGCCGTGGCGAATCACGAATCCCCAATCACGAATCCCGGCGGCCCTGGCCGACCAGGGCCGCCATGATCGCCTTCTGCACATGCAGGCGATTTTCGGCTTCATCGATGGCGATGCAGTTGGGCGAATCCATCACTGCGTCGGTCGCCTTGACGTTGCGACGCAGCGGCAGGCAATGCGAAAACACGCCATTGTTGGTCAGTGCCATCTTGCGTTCGTCGACGATGAAATGCTGGTACTGGTCGCGGATCGGCTTTTCCGGTTCCCAGTTGCCGAAGAACGGCAACGCGCCCCAGCTCTTGGCATAGACGACATCCGCGCCGGCGTAGGCGCTGTCGATGTCATGGCTCACCTGCAGCGAGCCGCCGCTTTCGGCCACGTTCTGCGCGGCCCAGTCCATGTAGCGCTGATCCAGGATGTAGTCCGGCGTCGGGCACAGCAGGGTCACGTCCATGCCCATGCGGGTCGCAATCGTCAACGCGGAATTGGCCACCGCGGTGTTGAGCGGCTTGGGATGATAGGTCCAGGTCAGCACATACTTCTTGCCGCGCAGATCCGGCGTGCCGAAGTGCTCCTGCAGCGCCAGCGCATGCGCCAGCTCCTGACACGGGTGAGTGATGGTCTCCATGTTGATCACCGGCACCGGCGAGTACTTGGCGAAGCTCTTGAGCACCTGATCTTCGCGGTCCTTGGACCAGTCGACGAACTTCGGAAACGCGCGCACGCCGATCAGGTCGACATAGCGTCCCAGCACGCGCGCCACTTCGGCGATGTGCTCTTCGGTGTCGCCGTCCATCACTGTGCCCAGATTGAATTCGATCGGCCATGCATCCTTGCCCGGCTGCAGTACCACCGCATGCCCGCCCAATTGGAACGCGCCCAGTTCGAAGCTGGTGCGGGTGCGCATGGAAGGGTTGAAGAACACCAGCGCGATCGACTTGCCCTTCAGCTCGCTTCCCAGCTTGTTGCGTTTGAACAACGCGGCCTGGGTCAACAGCGCGTCCAGTTCGGCGCGGCTCCAGTCCTGGGTGTTCAAGAAGTGCTTCAGTGACATTGATCGATCCTTTGCTGCCTGCTACCGCTGCGTTGGTCCGCCAGGAGCGACGGGGTGCGCGACATGCGCGTTTCTTGCGGTTGAAACTTTTGTGACGCCAAAACGAAAAAACCCAGCCTGTAGGCTGGGTCTTCAACGTCGGAACAGCAAACGCCCCGGCTTACCCAGCGAAAATGTGGGATTCCGGTCGGCGGGCACGCGATGTCATGCCGGAGGCCATCCGGGCGGCGCTTGTGTCGTGCTGAAAGGCGTTTGCTTGCATAGGGCGCGAATCCTCGCACGCATGTGGGCACGGCGCAACCGCTGCGCATCTCATCGCGGCGGCGCGACGATGGCGTCGGGAATGTACGGGGTGACCGAAACCCGGATGCGCAGCCGGTTGCCAGGATCTTCCGGCAGCCGCGAACGGTATTTGGTGCCCTTGTAGACGTAATCCACGTCGAAGGCGATCGGCCGGCGGAATTCACATGGCACTTCCACCACCTTGCAGCTGCGCCGTGTGCTGGTCGGCGGCGCCGCGGCGGGCGCCGACGGTTCGGGCAGACGCGAGAACATTTCCTTGACCGAATCCACCATGCGATTGATGCGACCCTCGTCCTCGGCCGGAGCAACAGCAGCCTGTGCCGCCTGTGTGGATTCGCATTGCTCTTCGATTCGGGTGGCGCGCAGGGTCTGGTAAACCGGCTCGACGTTGAGCACCTGCGCGTAATCCAGCTTCACGTTCTCGATCACCATCACCCGGTTCTTGGGGTCGGTTTCTGCCGCATGCGCTGGAAGTACCTGCCAGGCAAACGTACACAGCAGCATCAAGGACGGAGAAGGTCGCATCAGTACCAGGAAGGCGCAGCCAGGCAGTGTTCAAGTGTATGGAGCTTGCGCGAGCCTGTGCTGAACGCAGCCCATCCGGTCGCTGTTGTCCACAGCCGATTCGTCATCCCGCCGCAACGAGCTAGAATCGCGCGATTGCCCTTCTTCGGATGCCGATGAGCCTGCGCCTGCACAACAACCTTACGCGGCGGGTCGAACCGTTCACGCCGCTCGATCCGTCCAGCCCCACCCTCTATGTCTGCGGCCCTACCGTTTACAACTATGCGCATATCGGCAACGCCCGCGGCCCGGTGGTGTTCGATGTCCTGGCCGCGCTGTTGCGCCGACGCTACGGCGCGCTGCGCTACGCGCGCAACATCACCGACGTGGACGACAAGATCAACGCTGCAGCGCAGGCGCAGGGCGTCCCGATCTCGACGATCACCGACCGCTTCGCCGCGATCTACCGGCAGGACATGGCCGCGCTCGGTGTGGTGCCGCCGGATATCGAACCGGAAGCCACCGCGCATATTCCGCAGATCGTGGCGATGATCGAGCAGTTGATCGCCAATGGGCACGCCTACGCCGCCGAAGGCCACGTGCTGTTTTCGGTGTCCAGCTTCGAGGACTACGGCAAACTCTCGCGGCGCGATCCGGATGAAATGCTGGCCGGCGCGCGCGTGGACGTGGCGCCGTACAAGCGCGACCCTGGCGACTTCGTGCTGTGGAAACCCTCCAGCGACGAGCTTCCCGGCTGGGAATCGCCCTGGGGCCGTGGCCGCCCGGGCTGGCATATCGAGTGCTCGGCGATGGCCGCCGCACATCTGGGGCCGACCATCGACATCCACGCCGGCGGCGTTGACCTGCAGTTCCCGCATCACGAAAACGAAATTGCGCAGAGCGAATGCGCGCATGGCGGCGCCACCTTTGCGCGGTTCTGGCTGCACAACGGCATGCTCAATTTCAGCGGCGCGAAGATGAGCAAGTCGCTGGGCAACATCGAAACCGTGCACGACCTGATTGCCAAGCATCCGCCCGAAGCGCTGCGCTACGCGCTGCTGAGCGCGCACTACCGTCAGCCGCTGGACTGGTCGGATGGTTTGATCGAGCAGGCCACGAACACGCTGGACCGGTTGTATGGAACGCTGCGGGATCTGGCTGCGTTGGAAGCCTGCGGAAGCAGTGGCGTCGAAGTATCGAAGACGATCCCCGTCGAAGTGGAGTCTGCTCTCCAAGACGATCTCAACACGCCGCTGGCCTTGTCGGTTATCGCCAGCATCGCCTCGGAAGCGCGTGCGTTGCGCAACGAGTTGGTTCATGGCGGCGAACCTTCGGCACGTATGAGCGAGCTCCATGCGGTGCGCGCAAAGTTGCTGGGTGCCGGCCTGGCCCTGGGGCTGCTTCAACAGGACCCGGCCGCATGGTTCTCGCGCGGCACCGACGCCGACGACGATGCGCGCATCACTGCGCTGGTCCAAGAGCGCAGCGCCGCGAAGAAGGCCAAGGATTTCGCCCGGGCCGACGCCATCCGCAAGCAGCTCGCCGACGAAGGTATCGTGCTGGAAGACACACCGCAGGGCGTGCGCTGGAAACGCGCCTGACCGTTCCTTCTTCCACCGGGAGAGGGGCGCGCGCAGGGCCGGATGAGGGTGCGAGCTAGGCCGTGTTCATCGATCTCAGCAGGCTTCGCACTTACCCTCACGCCACTCCCTCTCCCGGTGGAAGAGGGGCAATGCCCGAATTCAAGACTCTACACTACTCATCCACTGAAATCCCAATTGCATATCTCCACACCCAACGCGCATGACCTACCCTTCTCCCGCCGGGAGAAGGTGGCGCGCAGCGCCGGATGAGGGTGCGAGCGACGCCAAGTGCACCTTTTTCTTGAGAGATGGACGAAGCCATTCGCATCGAATTCCTGCCAGGCTTCGCCCGTACACTCACCCCAACCCCCGCTCAGCGCCCCGGCCCGCGCTGGCGGCGCGGGCGCTCAAAGACCCGCGCGCCAGTGGCGCGCAAACCGCGCCTTCTCGCCCCGGCGGGAGAGGGGCTTTTACCGAACGCCCCTGGATTTTTGCGAACGATTCTGGAACCTTCGATGACCACCTCCCCCTTCCCGCTCGAACCTACAGCCACCGAAGCGCAGGCCGCCATTGCCGAGGAATTTTCCTTTTTCGGCGACTGGTCCGAGCGCTATCAGTACCTGATCGATCTTGGCCGCAAGTTGCCCGCCTTTCCGGAACACTGGAAGACCGAAGAACACCGTCTGCATGGCTGCCAGTCGATGGTGTGGATCGTGCCGGAAGGCAATGCCGAACGGCTGGATTTCCACGCCGTCAGCGATTCGGCCATCGTCTCGGGGCTGATCTATCTCGCCTTGCGCGTGTATTCGGGACGTAGCGCGCAAGAGATCCTGGCGACCGAGCCGGACTACATCGCCGGGATCGGCCTGACCAAGCATCTGTCGCCGACCCGCAGTAACGGCGTGGCCGCGATGCTCGCCTTCATTCGCGACACCGCGCGCACGCAGCAGTGAGCACGCCCACACCCTTGCCCGCCGATTCGCTGCGCACGCTGTTTGCTCACCCAGGCTTCGGCCTGGTGCTGCTGTATCGCGTGGCGGCGATGCTGTCCTACCAGATCGTCGCGGTGACGGTCGGTTGGCATATCTACGAAATGACCGGCAACCCGCTCTCGCTGGGGCTGATCGGCCTGGCCGAAATCCTGCCGTTCTTCTGCATCGCCCCCTTTGCCGGCTACCTGGTCGATCACTTACCGCGCCGCCGGCTGGGCATGGTCGCAGCGCTGGGCTTGGTCGCGACCGCGCTGCTGCTGTTGGCGATCCCCCAAGGCTGGCTGCCGGTCAAAGGCGTGTGGCCCATCTACGCCGCCATCTCGCTCACCGGCGCGGCACGCTCTTTCTTGTCGCCGGTCTACAACGCCTTGTTCGCAAGGGCGCTGCCGCGCGAATCCTTCGCACGCGGTGCCAGCATCGGCAGCGTCACCTTCCAGGCCGGCATGGTGATCGGTCCGGCGCTGGGCGGCGTACTGGTCGGCTGGGGCGGCAAGGGCCTGGCTTACGGCGTGGCCGCCAGCGTGGCGATGCTGGCGATCCTGGCATTGGCGCTGTTGCGCGTCAGCGAGCCGGTCAGCGAAGGTCCACGTGCACCGATCTTCCGCAGCATTGCCGAGGGCGCGCAGTTCGTACTGTCCAACCAGATCATGCTGGGCGCGATGGCGCTGGACATGTTTTCGGTGCTGCTCGGCGGCGCGGTGTCGATGCTGCCGGCCTTCATCCACGACATCCTGCACTACGGCCCGGAAGGCCTGGGCATCCTGCGCGGTGCGCCGGCGCTGGGTTCGATCGTGGTCGGCATATGGCTGGCGCGGCACCCGCTGCAGCGCAACGCGGGGCGCGTGCTGCTGCTCTCGGTCGCTGGCTTCGGGCTATGCACCATCGCCTTCGGGCTGTCGCGCCATTTCTGGCTGTCGGCGGCGATCCTGCTGCTGTACGGCATGTGCGATGGGGTGTCGGTGGTGGTGCGCCAGACCATTCTGCAGCTGGCTACGCCCGATGCCATACGTGGGCGCGTCTCTTCGATCAACAGCATCTTCATCGGCTCGTCCAACGAGCTGGGCGCGTTCTACGACGGCGTGATGGCGCGCCTGGTCGGCCTGGTGCCGGCGGTGGTGATCGGCGGCGGCGTCACCCTGGGCGTAGTGGCCACTATCGCCTGGAAGGCGCCACGCCTGCGCAAGCTGGATCTACGCGATCTGCAGTGAGCTGGGCGGCGGCGTGAGTGTCTGTGATTGCTCACCGTTAGCGCCGGTGGAGGAACAAGATCTCGTGCTACGGGCAGCACGCACGCAATAGAAGATCTGGCGCCGTTGCGGCAAACGCACGCAGCCTCGCGACCTCGTCGGCATTGGCACTCGTTGCGATCAAGCGTTCGATGCCCAGGCGATACGCTGTGTCCAATGCCTGCGACGCCGGCACGGCCACGTCGGGGAGCACGCCGGTGCCTTCCCAGTTCGCATGCGTGATCGCACTGACCGATTTTGCATACGGCACCACCGCCACAAAATGCGCACTCACCTTGAAACCGCGACTCGGGTGCGCGCCGCCGCCACTGGCGTCGCCGACGGCGGCGGCCCGCCCTGTTTTCTGCAGCGCATAGGCAAAATCCCCGGCAGCCGAAAACGTCTGCGGGGTAGTCAGCAGGTAAAGCGGCTTGCGGCCGCCGAAGGCCGGCCCCGGCAGGCCGGGCGTGGCCCAGGAGTGCGCGATGCTGTTGCTCTTGCGGGTGTAGATATCGTTCAGGCGCACCCGCTCGTCGAACAGATAACTGGCCAGGTAGGCCACCATTGCCGGGTCGCCGCCGGCGTTGTCGCGCAGGTCGATGATCAACACATCGGTGTTGGCGACAAAATCCATCGCCGAACGTGCAGTCGACGCGCAAGGTACGGGTAAGCGCAGACGCGGAACGTGAGGTAACCGACGTTGCCCTGCATCCGTTCGACCTTGTCGAAGGCGACGTTGTCGCGCGCCATCGCAGGCCGCGCCGCATCGAGCTCGGTGCGACTGGGAGAGACCGGCCCATCGCGCGCCCTCCGGGTGGTATTCCATCCACTGATGGCCGTCGTGCGAGACCGCACGTAGATCATCGGTCAGACGCTGCGCCAATGCGGCCGGATCGGCAATGGCCACGTCGTCGCCACGCGCAGCATTACGAGGCAAGACCTTGCGCATGCGCTGTGCCATGGCGGGATCGATGTACTGCGCGTCGAGCGCGTCCGCCACCGCGCCGGAAAGCGCCTGCCGCTCGCTCTGCTCCAGCACTGGCGGTGCCGCGTGTGCTACCGGGCAAGCCAACAGGTACGTCATCGTCCACAACACCGCCGCTCGCTGCATGACTGGCGCCTACGCCCGTAAGCCTGCGACATGCCGCATGTCGGCACTGCCGTTAGGGCCGACCATACCCCGATGCAGCGGAGCAGGAGACCATTAAAAAACCCCGCGCATGGCGGGGTCTTTCAGTGGGCGAAGCGGACGATCAGTCGCCCTGCTGCTTCTGCAGATGCTCCCAACGCTCCTGGGCGTCGATGGTGCGCTCGGCAGTCAGACGCGCCTCCAGGCGGTCCAGGCCGATCTCTTCGCCGGTGTCCACGCAGTAGCCGTAGTCACCGTCTTCCAGACGCTTGAGTGTGCTGTCGATCTTGGAGATCAGTTTGCGCGCGCGATCACGGGCACGCAGTTCCAGCGAGTTTTCGGTCTCGCGGGTGGCGCGTTCGGCTTCGTCGCCGATGTCGCGGACTTCTTCGCGCAGGTTTTCGATGGTCTGCTTGGATTCCTCCACCATCTCGTTGCGCCAACTCTGCAGACGCTGGCGGAAGTATTCCTGCTGCAGCTTGTTCATGTACTCCTCATCCGCGGCAGGCTTGTAGCCCTGCGGCAGGATCGGGCGACCGGTGGCTTCATCGGTCTTGTACTCGACCACCTTGTACTTGGTCTTGGGTGCCGAGCTGGACGGCTTGGAGGTCACGGCCACAGCCACCTTGCCGACCGGACGGGTCGCAGCAGGCTTGGCGGGGGCTTCGGTTTTGCTTGGCGTTTTTGCGGAAGATTTCGAAACGGGCACGGGATTCTTAAGTGACGGGGTCGCAGGCTTTGCCGGCTTCGCAGGGACGGCCTTGGGGGCCGGTGCGGGCGCGGGCTTTTCAACCTTGACCGGGACTGACTTGGCCGGAGCCGGCTTGGTGGCCGGCTTCGGTACGGACTTGGGCGCCACCGGCTTGGCAGCCGGTTTGGCGGCAGCCGGAGCTGCCTTCTTGTTCGCCGCCGGCTTGGCAGCACGCTTGGCGACGGGTTTCACTGGCTTTGGGGCTGCGGACACGGCGGTCTTGGAAGCCGGCGCCGGCTTGGCAGCGACCTTCTTCGCAGGTGCCTTCTTCGCAGGCGGCTGCTTGGTCGCCGGCTTGGCGGCCGGTTTCGAAGCGGCGGGCGCCGCTGTCTTTTTCGCAACGGGTTTGGCGGACTTCTTGGCGGCCTCTACGGCCTTTTTTGTAGGTTTTTTAGCAGCCACGAAACGCTCATCCTTGGTTCTCCCGGGGCCCGGGAAAGCGGGCCTTTATAACGTACCCCGCGGACCCGCGGCAACCACCTGTTAATGCAAGTGGCATATCATTGGCAAGTGATCTCACGCCTGCTCATCGCGCTGCTGCGCTTTTACAAGCTGTTCATCAGCCCCCTGCTCGGGCCGCACTGCCGTTTTGCGCCCAGCTGTTCGGAGTACGCGATGACCGCCATCGGCCGCTTCGGCCCGCTACGCGGCAGTTGGCTTGCCGCACGCAGGCTCGGCCGCTGCCATCCCTTCCATCCAGGCGGGTTCGATCCGGTGCCCGATGCGCCCGCGTCGCCCTCTTCTTCCTGTAGCTGCAAAGGACCCCATCCATGAGCCGAACCGTCATCGTCAATGCCCGCCTGGTCAATGAAGACAAGGAATTCGACGCCGATCTCCTGATCGAGGGCGGTCGTATCGCCAAGATCGACAGCAAGATCACCCCTGCCCCTGGCGATACCGTTGTGGACGCCGCCGGACGCTGGGTGCTGCCGGGCATGATCGACGACCAGGTGCACTTCCGCGAACCCGGCCTGACCCACAAGGGCGACATCGCGACCGAATCCGGCGCCGCTGTCGCTGGCGGCCTGACCAGCTTCATGGACATGCCCAACACCAACCCGCCGACCCTGGACGCCGCTGCGCTGCAGGCCAAGTACGATGCCGCCGCCGGGCGCGCCTGGGCCAACTATGGCTTCTACATGGGCGCCAGCAACGACAACCTGGCTCACATCCAGTCGCTGGACCCCAAGACCGCACCGGGCATCAAGGTGTTCATGGGCGCGTCCACCGGCAACATGCTGGTCGATAACCCTGAAACGCTGGACGCTATCTTCCGCGACGCGCCGACGCCAATCATCACCCATTGCGAAGACACCCCGACCATCGACGCGACGATGGGGCAGTACAAGGAAAAGTATGGCGATGCGCTGACCCCGGAGATGCACCCGGACATCCGTTCGCGCGAGGCCTGCCTGAAATCCTCGCAGCTGGCGGTGTCGCTGGCGCGCAAGCACAACACCCGCTTGCACGTACTGCACATCTCCACCGCCGGCGAGCTGTCGCTGTTCGAAGCCGGCCCACTGGTGGATTCGGACGGCAAACTGCGCAAGCGCATCACTGCCGAGACCTGCATCCACTTCCTGCGTTTTGATCGCAGCGATTACGCGCGGCTGGGCAACCTGATCAAGTGCAATCCTGCGATCAAGGAGGCCGAAGATCGTTTGGCACTGATCGATGCGCTGGCAGAAGACGTCATCGACGTGCTGGCCACCGACCACGCTCCGCACACCTGGGAAGAAAAGCAGAAGCCGTATGCGCAGGCGCCTTCGGGCCTGCCGCTGGTGCAGTACGCGCTGGTCGCGGCACTGGAGCTGGTGCACGAAGGCAAATTACCGATCACCCGCATCGTGCAAAAGTTCGCGCATGCACCAGCGCAATTGTTCGATGTGGAAGAACGCGGCTTCCTGCGCGAAGGTTACTTCGCTGATCTGGTGATGATCGACAACACGCCGTTTACCGTGCAGCGCGAGCAGGTGCTGTCCAAGTGCGGCTGGTCGCCGTTCGAGGGCACCACCTTCCGTTCGCGCATTGCCGCGACCTGGGTCAATGGCCGGCAGGTGTGGGACGGCGAGCAGCTGGTGGGCAGCGCTGCCGGTCAGCGCCTGACCTTCGACCGCTGATGCGCGCAGCCCTGTTGGGCGCCTGGTTAATCCTGGCACACGTATCGCTGGTCACCGACCGCGACGACGCGCAAACAGCCGCCGCGGCGGATGTCGTGTTTCCGCAAAGCGCATCGCAAGGTGCGCTGGTGATCGGCAAGGTGCCGGCAGGCAGCAAGGTGCAGTACGCCGGCCGCAGCTTGAGTGTGAGCGGTTATGGAAGCGTGGTGTTCGGTATCGGCCGCGATGCCACCGGGCCATTGCAGGTGCAGATCACCCAGCCCGATGGCAGCACACAGACCGTCAGCATCGCAGTGACGGCGCGCGACTGGCCGGTGGAGCGCGTCAATGGCGTGCCGCCCAAGACGGTCAATCCGCCGGCAGACATTGCTGCGCGCATCAAACGCGAACAGGCGCAGGTCACGGCGGCGCGCGAACGCGACGACCCGCGCACCGATTTCGCTCAGCCATTCATTTGGCCGGTGCAGGGTCGCATCAGTGGCCGCTTCGGCAATGCGCGCGTGTACAACGGCCAACCCGGTGCAGGCCATTCGGGCATGGATATTGCCGTGCCCACCGGCACGCCGGTGAAAGCACCGGCCGCTGGCGTGGTGACGTTCGCAGCGCCGGATCTCTATTTGACCGGTGGCACGGTGTTGCTGGATCACGGCTTTGGCGTGAGTTCGAATTTTCTGCACTTGTCGCGCATCGACGTGAAGGTGGGTGATCGGGTCGAGCATGGATCCCATTCGTTCGCGCACGCCAAGTCCTGCCCGCGAGCCTCTGCCCGGACCCCAACCGGATAGGGTTCAGCCGACTGCAGATCGTGGGGTGTCTGCGCCTGCTGGCAGCCCTCTGGATGGCTTGCCCGCTCGGCGGACGGTGTCCCGGACCCGGCTGCCATCTCCCCCTGCCCCCTTGCCTGCGTTCTCGGCGGGCAGCTCCACCGATCGGCTCCGTCCGTTCGATCCGTCGCTTCCTGATACATCGCTTTTTGATTCGATGCCTGCCGTCGGCACGCCTCATACAGAGGCTGCCCCAGCAGACACTTCGCCGGCCGCGCAGGTGGATCTACTCACGCTCGCGACAGTGGCGCAGCACCACGAGGCACTGGTGGGCCATGGGTTTACACACGCGCACATCGTTGCGCTCAGCCAACACCCGGCAGCGTTAGGGACCGTTGCTGTCACGTATCAAGACATAATCACGGCGTTGCCAGAGGCGACACACGAAGACATCGTTGGCGTCGGCAAACAGTTGTCCGGCGCACGCGCCCTGGAGGCCTTGCTCACGAAGGCGGGGGAGTTGAGAGGTCCGCCGTTACAGTTGGACACAGGCCAACTTCTCAAGATTGCAAGACGTGGCGGCGTGACCGCAGTGGAGGCAGTGCATGCATGGCGCAATGCACTGACGGGTGCCCCCCTGAACCTGACCCCGGACCAAGTGGTGGCCATCGCCAGCAATAGTGGCGGCAAGCAGGCGCTGGAGACGGTGCAGCGGCTGTTGCCGGTGCTGTGCCAGGACCATGGCCTGACCCCGGACCAGGTCGTGGCCATCGCCAGCCACGATGGCGGCAAGCAGGCGCTGGAGACGGTGCAGCGGCTGTTGCCGGTGCTGTGCCAGGACCATGGCCTGACCCCGGACCAGGTCGTGGCCATCGCCAGCAATGGCGGCGGCAAGCAGGCGCTGGAGACGGTGCAGCGGCTGTTGCCGGTGCTGTGCCAGGACCATGGCCTGACCCCGGACCAGGTGGTGGCCATCGCCAGCAATGGCGGCGGCAAGCAGGCGCTGGAGACGGTACTGTGCCAGGCCCATGGCCTGACCCCGGCGCAGGTGGTGGCCATCGCCAGCAATGGCGGCGGCAAGCAGGCGCTGGAGACGGTGCAGCGGCTGTTGCCGGTGCTGTGCCAGGCCCATGGCCTGACCCTGGACCAGGTCGTGGCCATTGCCAGCAATGGCGGCGGCAAGCAGGCGCTGGAGACGGTGCAGCGGCTGTTGCCGGTGCTGTGCCAGGCCCATGGCCTGACCCCGGACCAGGTGGTGGCCATCGCCAGCCACGATGGCGGCAAGCAGGCGCTGGAGACGGTGCAGCGGCTGTTGCCGGTGCTGTGCCAGGCCCATGGCCTGACCCCGGCCCAGGTGGTGGCCATCGCCAGCCACGATGGCGGCAAGCAGGCGCTGGAGACGGTGCAGCGGCTGTTGCCGGTGCTGTGCCAGGCCCATGGTCTGACCCTGGACCAGGTAGTGGCCATTGCCAGCCACGATGGCGGCAAGCAGGCGCTGGAGACGGTGCAGCGGCTGTTGCCGGTGCTGTGCCAGGCCCATGGTCTGACCCTGGACCAGGTAGTGGCCATTGCCAGCCACGATGGCGGCAAGCAGGCGCTGGAGACGGTGCAGCGGCTGTTGCCGGTGCTGTGCCAGGACCATGGTCTGACCCCGGCGCAGGTGGTGGCCATCGCCAGCAATAACGGCGGCAAGCAGGCGCTGGAGACGGTGCAGCGGCTGTTGCCGGTGCTGTGCCAGGACCATGGCCTGACCCCGGACCAGGTGGTGGCCATCGCCAGCCACGATGGCGGCAAGCAGGCGCTGGAGACGGTGCAGCGGCTGTTGCCGGTGCTGTGCCAGGCCCATGGCCTGACCCCGGACCAGGTCGTGGCCATCGCCAGCCACGATGGCGGCAAGCAGGCGCTGGAGACGGTGCAGCGGCTGTTGCCGGTGCTGTGCCAGGACCATGGTCTGACCCCGGCGCAGGTGGTGGCCATCGCCAGCCACGATGGCGGCAAGCAGGCGCTGGAGACGGTGCAACGGCTGTTGCAGGTGCTGTGCCAGGACCATGGCCTGACCCCGGACCAGGTCGTGGCCATCGCCAGCCACGATGGCGGCAAGCAGGCGCTGGAGACGGTGCAGCGGCTGTTGCCGGTGCTGTGCCAGGACCATGGCCTGACCCCGGACCAGGTCGTGGCCATCGCCAACAATAACGGCGGCAAGCAGGCGCTGGAGACGGTGCAGCGGCTGTTGCCGGTGCTGTGCCAGGCCCATGGCCTGACCCCGGACCAGGTGGTGGCCATCGCCAGCCATGGCGGCAAGCAGGCGCTGGAGAGCATTGTTGCCCAGTTATCTCGCCGTGATCCGGCGTTGGCCGCGTTGACCAACGACCAACTCGTCGCCTTGGCCTGCCTCGGCGGACGTCCTGCCCCGCATTCAAGGAAGAGGAAATCGCATGATTGAAAGGCCAGGTCATCGCTACCAGCGGTGCGACCGGGCGCGCGAACGGGCCGCACCTGCATTGGGGAATGAATTGGTTCGATGTGCGAATCGACCCGTTGTTGGTGCTTGAGCGCACGAAATAGAGCATTTGGCGACTGCCCTGTCTGACCTGCGGAAGCGCGGAGACGACGTTGTTACCGCGCGTGTTTGCTACACAGGTCGATAGCGGATCGAGCATTGTGCACAGGCCCGATCAGTGAACGTGCTCGGCGACCGGTGGGTAAAAGCAGCCCTAGCCAAGTGATCGGCTAGCGACAACGCACTTGCCGCGCGACTTGCCTTGTATGCCGTCGCTGGCGTCCTGCTGGCGCTACTTCGCTGGTCATCAAAGCAATCGACGGTGTGAGGACGCACTTGCGGTGCTCGTGTCGGCACGCTGGCAATTGGTACGTTGCGTGATGTACGCACGCGCGCGCGCGACGGCGTCGAGCATGGTGGTCGGCAGGATCTTGCAGTGGTGGTCGCCGATGGGCTTTCCGCGCTGGCCTTGCATCGCCCCCCGAGCGCATGCTCGACCATATCGATGTCTTGGCCTTGCAGGAAGGCTGGTCGCGCAAGGGCGCGTGGCGATCGGCGATGAAGTCGGCGAGCTGCTCAACGCGCGCGATAGTCGTGCTGATCGGCGAGCGCCCAGGCTTGAGCTCACCCGACAGCCTGAGCCTGTATCTCACCTACACGCCCCGCGTCGGGCTCACCGATGTCGCGCGCAACTGCATTTCCACTATCCGCGCCGAAGCACTGAGCTACGCGGAGGCAACCCACAAACTGGAGTACCTGCTGCGCGAAGCGTTTCGCCGCACACTCTCCGGTGTGCAGCTCAAGGACGAAGCCGAGCAGCCTGCATTGCTGTCGGCAGGGCCTGCCCATGGTGCGCCGCGCACATTCCTGTTGCCGGACTGAGCTGCGCGGCATCTGCAGATTAGGCATCGAGCACGCTAGGGCCTGTTAACATTAATGTCTTGAGCGATTAAACTATTGGGCATGGAGATCACGCCAGCACAATTTGCACTCATCGAGCATTGCCTACCTTTGCAACGCGGCAATGTCAGCATGACCAACCTGCAGGTAGTCAACGCCCTTCTTTACGTCGCAGAGCATGGCTGCAAATGGCGCGGTCTG
>NZ_JBBYGR010000031.1:0-44112 GCF_038405005.1 Xanthomonas sp. JL1
TTACACGCCGACCTACAGCTCCTGGCTCAATCAGGTCGAGCGCTGGTTCGGCCTGATCACCCAACGGGCGATCAGGCGCGGCTCCTTCGACTCGGTGGCTGACCTAAAGCGCAAGATCAACGCCTTCGTGGAGCACTACAATCAAAATCCGCGACCGTTCAAATGGACTGCGACCGCTGACTCGATCCTCGCCAAGATCGAACGGCTCTGTAAAGCTATCAACGGAACGCCACACTAGCCGCCGATGAATTACGGCTCGAGCTCTCGGGCGCTGCGCCCTAAACCGGGCTGACCATCCACTGCGCCTTCGCCAGATGTGTCGTCCTCGCGCAACCTGCTGGTCAACACATGGTCGCGCCAGTGGCCGTTCAATTGCAGGTAGCGCCGCGCATAACCTTCGATCTGGAAGCCAAGCCGCTTCAGCACACGCGCACTGCGCAGATTCTCCGGAACGTGTTGCGCCATCACCCGATGCAGGCCGAGCGGGCCGAAGGCAAATGCAATTGCTTGCGTGGCTGCCCAGTGGATCAAGCCACGCCCCTGCTGCGCGGCGTCCAGGCCGTAGCCCATGTGGCAAGCCTGGAATGCGCCGCGCTGGATCTGGGTGAACCCAGTGGTGCCGATCACCTGCTCGCCCTGCAGCAACACCAGTTGCAACTCACGCTCGCCGGGCACTGCGCTGCGGTATGCGATACACAGGCGGCGCCAACCCTCGACGGTGTAGAACACAGGCGGCCGCAGCGGCATCGCATCGGCCAGGTGCGCACGGTTACGCGTGTGGTAGTCGGCCATTGCAGCCGGGTCGACAACGGCCAGATCGCATAGCACCACGCCGTCGGCGTGCCGCACCGGCGCAAATACCGGAAGACTCATGGCCGCTGCGCGCTCAACATGCGCGCTTCAAACAGGCGTGCAATCTCTCTGCGACGTGCACATCCACCTGATGCATAGAGATCACGCTCCGCAAGCCATCTCCGAAACGCAGTGCCTCATCCCGTGCGTGAATTAAAGCACCCGACTGCAACCAACGCAGTCATCACCGATCAATCAGTGCAACCGGCGTCTGCTGCACTGTGCCACTGCGCTCGCCTGTCGGCGAGCACAGTCACTGCACCAACCGCGCTCAGGCAGCAGCTGCCGCAAACACCTGACCGACCTGCGCTTCGATGGCGTCCAGGTTCGGCAACAGAGCGCTTTGCTCGCCCAGCAGCACGCGCATGTGCACGCCCTCGGGCAACGCGTCTTCCGATGCGTCGGCCAGCAGGCCGTCGCGCGGCACCGAAATCAGTTGCGGGAACGAGGCGCTCAGCAGCGCGAAATACGGCAACGCCGGATTACCGCCCAATGCCTTCAACACGATGACCTTGTTGTTGACTGCGGTGGGCTCTTCACCCATGCCGCTGAGGCGTGCGAACGACAGCAGCGGCACTTTCCAGCCGTACCAGTCGATACGCCCGACCACCCAATGCGGCATGTCGGGCAGCGGTTCGACCGCCACGCGCGACATCACCTCGGCCACCGTCGCGTTCGGCAGCAGCACACGCTCCTGTCCGGCCTGGATCAGGACCCCGCGGATTTCGTCGTTATTGGCGTAGCTCATCGCATGATTCCGATTCGAAAGGAAACGCCCGGCTTATGCCGGCCAACGCTGTGCAAGCGCCTGCGCCAACTGCGCAGGATCGCCGGTCAGAATGCCTTGCCGCGCCAGCCGCGCGGCGGCGGCGGGGTCGTAAGAGCCGTCGATGGATTGGCCGGCCAACCAGCCGCCCTGCTCCGCCAATGCCAGCGATGCTTCTACCATCGCCTCGTTGGCACCGCTGAGCATCAGCACCGCACTGTCGGCCGGCGGCAGCGCAGCGATCAGACCGGCCGGGTCGGCCGGCGACACGAATGCCAGCGCGCCAGCATGCTGGTGCACGCCGACCTCGTCGGAGAGCACATACACCTTGCCCGGCACGACCACCTGCCCCGCCTCACCCAGTTCGACCGGCAGCGCAGACACACGCCCCATCTGCCGCACCAGGTTGCCGTACTGGCCGCCATCCAGGGTCATGCGCACCAGCACCGCGCGCGGAAATTCCGGCGGCAATGCGGCCAGCAGACGGCGGATCGCATCGGGCCCGCCGATGCCGGCCATCACCAACACTGCGCCGGTGACGCTGCCGCTGTGCTCCAGATCCACCAGCGACAATCCGCCGGTCGACAGCGAAGACACATCCGCTGAAGA
Source organism: Xanthomonas sp. JL1 (assembly GCF_038405005.1). Classification (NCBI taxonomy): domain Bacteria; kingdom Pseudomonadati; phylum Pseudomonadota; class Gammaproteobacteria; order Lysobacterales; family Lysobacteraceae; genus Xanthomonas; species Xanthomonas sp. JL1. The sequence continues at coordinate 2,228 of NZ_JBBYGR010000031.1, forward strand.
CACATGTGCTTCGGCGCGCGGGCGCACCACCACGGTCACTTCGTCCAGCAAGCCCCAGGTGCTGGAATCGCTCAGGGTCAAACCCGGCTTTTCCGAAGCGGCTGGCGCAGCGTCATGCGTGGATGCACGCGCACACAAGGCATCGCTGGGCACGGTTTCGAACGCATGCGCGGCGGCTTCCAGGTGTTGATCCAGCTGCAGGTCCGAATGCTGGCGCGAGGCCAGCGCCAGACCCGGCTCGGGCTGCAGCGATGGTTCGCTTTCGGTGCCCGGTGGCAAGACGTCGGCGTGGCCGTGCAGTTTTGCCGCCAGATGGCGCACCCAACGCTGCGCTTCCCAGCCCTCGCGACGCACCGTTAGTTCGGCCTCGTCGAAGATCACGGTGACGCCAGGCATGTTGAAAGCCGGCTCCAGCGCTTCGAGTGCGTCTTCGATCAACGGCTCGAGTGCGACCAGCACCGCCACCGGCTCGGCGTCGCGCAGCATCTGCACGTCGACCGCCGATGGCTCGTCTTCCAGCACCACCTGCGCACCAGCCAAGACGAGCGCTTCGCGCAGGCGCTCGCGCGCCTGCCCCGGACGACCCAGCAAAGCAACCGGAGTTCCCATTGCGCCATTAGTCTCGGACACGGGCGATCCCCAGCAGGTCATACACGTTTCGCATCAGATCCAACTCCTGGTAAGGCTTGCCCAGGTAACGCTGCACGCCGATCTGGAAGGCACGCTGGCGATGCTTTTCGCCACTGCGCGAGGTGATCATCACGATCGGCACCGCCTTGAAGCGCGGGTCGGCACGCATCGCGGTCGCCAGTTCGTAGCCGTCCATGCGCGGCATTTCGATATCCAGCAGCATCAGGTCGGGCACGCGCTCTTCGAGCAGTTCTAGCGCCTCGACACCGTCGCGGGCGGTGGTGACGTCCAGGTTGTGACGTTCCAGCACACGGCCGGTGACTTTGCGCATGGTCAGCGAATCGTCGACCACCATCACCAACGGCACCTGACGCTGCGCTTCGGTCTGCGTTTCCAGCGTCTGACGCGCTGGATGGCTGAGGTAACGACGGACCAGCGGCGCGACGTCCAGAATCACCACCACGCGGCCATCGCCGGTGATGGTGGCGCCGTAGATACCGGGCACCGACGCGATCTGCAGGCCCACCGGCTTGACCACGATTTCGCGGTTGCCCAGCACCTGATCGATTGCCACCGCGGCGCGCAGATCGCCCGCACGCACCAGCAACAACGGCACTTGCGCCTGGCCATCGGCACGCGCGGCGGCCTGGCCGACCAGCGAGCCGAGGTCATGCAGCACGTACTCTTCGCCGGCGTAGTGATATCCACCCTCGCCCGACTCGTAACGGGTGCGCGAGATGCGGCCGATACCGCTGACCGAACCCACCGGCACTGCGAACGTGGTCTCCCCAATGCGCACGAACACCGCCTGGGTGACCGCCAGCGTCTGCGGCAGACGCAAGGTGAAGGTGACGCCCTGGCCGCGCACCGAGTGGATGTCCACCGAGCCGCCAACCTGACGCACTTCGTTGCGCACCACGTCCATGCCCACGCCACGGCCAGCCAGCTGGCTGACCTGCTCGGAGGTGCTGAAACCGGAGGCGAAGATCAGTCCATCCAGTTCGGCATCGCTGAGCTCCTGACCGGGCTCGATCAAGCCGCGCTGTTCGCCGCGGCGACGGATCGCCTCGCGGTCCAACCCGGCGCCGTCGTCGGCCACTTCCAGCACGATTTCCGAACCTTCGCGGCGCAGACGGATCGCGATACTGCCTTCTTCCGGCTTGCCCGCATCGCGGCGTTGCTCGGGCGTTTCCAGCCCGTGCGCCACCGAGTTGCGCAGCATGTGTTCCAACGGCGCGACCATGCGATCGAGCACGTTGCGATCGAGTTCGCCCTGGGTGCCTTCCAGCAGCAGGTGCACTTGCTTGCCGGTGTCGCTGGCCGCCTGACGCACCACACGACGCAACCGCGGCACCAAGCCCTCGAACGGCACCATGCGCGCGCGCATCAGGCCGTCCTGCAGTTCGGAGCTGACGCGCGACTGCTGTTGCAGCAAGCCGTCGTACTGACGCGACAGATCTTCCAGCACACCTTGCAAGCCGCCCAAGTCGGCCGCCGATTCGTTCAGCGCGCGGCTGAGCTGCTGCAGGGTGGAAAAGCGGTCCAGTTCCAGCGGATCGAAGGTGCGATCGCCCTGATCCTGTTCGCGCTGATAACGCGCCACGATCTGCGCTTCGGTCTCCAGATCCAGACGGCGCAACTGGTCGCGCAGACGGGCATTGGTGCGATCCAATTCGCCCATGGCGCCGCGGAACGCGCCCAACTGCTGCTCCAGGCGCGAGCGGTAGATCGCCACTTCGCCGGCGTGGTTGACCAGACGGTCGAGCAGGTCGGCGCGCACGCGTACCTGCTCCTGCTGCACGCGCGGCAGGAAGCCTTCTTCGGTCTGGCCTTCCACCGGAACCGGCGCGGACAGCGGTGCCGGTTCCACCGATACTTTGGCGATCGCGCGGACATCGGCGTCGCTGGGCGGGGCGGCATTGCGGCCACGGGTACGGGTTTCGAAGGCTTCCACCAGATCGGTCGGCATCGCCACGGCGCGGTGCTTGCCGGTGCGGGTCAACAACTGGTGCAGGCGATCAAAGCCGCGCTCGAACAGACGCACGTCGTCGCGGTCGATGTCGGTCCGGTTGGCCGCTACGGCTTCAAGCAGCGATTCGATCGCGTGACCGAGGTCGCCGATGGCGTTGATGCCGGCCATGCGCGCACCGCCCTTGAGCGTGTGCAGATCGCGCTGCAGTCCGTTGAGGACATCGCGGTCTTCCGGCACTTCGCGCATGCGGGCGATCAAGCCATCGCAATGGTCCAGCAGGTCGCGGCCTTCTTCGACGAAGATGTCGACCAGCTCGCCGTCGAGTTGATCGAAGTTGAGCGGGCCGATATCGAATGCCGCACCCGCGTCGTTGCTCGCCGTCTCGACAGGCGCGGCCTCTTCCACCGGTGCGCTGAAGGCTGCAGTGGTGTTGGTGTCTTCCGGCTCTGCTGCGCTGTGGTCGGCTGCGGCGCGATCGCTGGCGGCTGCGCGGTGCTCTGCGGAGTCGTCGGCGTACTGGTCGGCAACGGCGTGTTCGCTAGCGTCCGCATGTTCCTCATGTTCCTCATGTTCTGCGTGTTCTGCGTGCTCGACGTGCTCGGCTGCGGCAATCGCGTCGGCCGCTGCATGCGCGTCGGCATGCGTCGCGTCTTCGGAGGTTGAAGCCTGTGCGTCGTGCAGTTGTGGTGCGGTATCGGACTGCGGATCGCCCGATTCTTCCACCTGATCGGCTGCATGCGCCATTTCGAATGCCTGCACCGATTCGACGGTGTGATCGGGCATGACTTCGGCGTTGGCCTGCTCAGTTCGAGAGTGGTCGGTTTCCGCATGCTCGGCCTCGGCACGCTCGTGTTCCGTAGCGTGTTCGGCTTCGCCAGCGTGCTCGTCGGAATGCGCGTCCGTCTGCAGCTGCTCGCTGGATTCGACGTCCTGCTCCGATGGCACCTGCTCGCCTGCATGCCACTGCGCGTCCGAAGCTGCGGACTCGCCCGAATCCACCTGCTGATCCGACGACGCGTACGCTTCGATGTCTGCGTGTTCGCCCAGCGGCGCGGCGACCTCGGCGTGCTGCTGTTCTCCGGTATGCGACTGCCCAGCATGCGGCAGCGCGGCGTCGCCGTGCTGCGCCGCTTCGTCTGCCGGCTGTTCGCCGGCGTGTTCGTGCGTGTCCGCGTGTTCGTGGCGAAGCTGATCGGCCGCGTGGCCTTCCTGGTCGGTCGGCACGCTGTCCAGCGCCGGGGTTCCCGGCGTCCAGTCTTCCGCGTTGGTTGCGTCAGCGTCTTCAGCCAATGCCGTGCCTGTGTACACGGACGCAAGTGCTTCGCTGCTCTCGACCGCGTCGTCAGCGCCTGCTGCACCCTGATCGTCGTGCGTCGGCACGTGCTGCGCATGCGTGTCCGTGGCCTGCTCGGCATCGGCCGCAGCCAGCGTTTGTGCATCGCCCAACGCGGCTTCTGCGTCGGCTGGCTCTTCTACCGCAACGGTGTCGGCATGGGTGCTGATCGCATCGGCAAGCTGCGCAGAGACAACAGCCGGGACCAGCGCGTCGTCGCTCGGTGCATGCGCGGATTCGGCAGACGCATCGACGTGTTCGTGCGAGGCAAGGTGACCGAGATCGTCGACTGTGTGCGATGCAGGCGCGTCCACGGCAAGCGCCGAATCGTGCTCGGCTTCTGCATCGGCCAACGCGTCCACGGCAATCGGCGCGTCGTCCGACTGCGGCTGTGTGTCTTCGGTGTCTTGCGCCGGTGCGGGCGCGTCGAAGGGCAGCGCGCTAGCATCGAGGTACTGCGACAGATCCTGCGCACCGGTCAGTTCGACCGAGGCATTGTTGTCGTCTACCGTGTCGCTGGGTGCATCGACATCGTCCAGCTCGTCCAGGAACACCTGCGGCGGCCACTGCGCTTCCGGCAAGGTGTCCACCAGCGCACGCAAGCGCTCGGTCAACGGTGCAAACGAGGGAATCAACGGCGCATCGGCGCGTAGTGCCGTCACCGTGGTGGCAATCGCGGCAGCGGTGGCGGCAATGGCATCCAAGCCGGCGGCCGACGGTGTGACCGAGGCGGCCAGAAGACGCTTGACGTAGCTTTCGGCCGGCGTCGTCACCAACGTGATTTCCGGCACGTCGGTCATCGCGAACGCGCCACTCATGGTGTGCACGGCGCGCAGCAGTTCTTCGGTCGGCAACTGCGGCTCGGCCTGGCTGGCCTGCAGCCACCCGTTTACCGTGTCCAGATGGGTGGCGACCTCGGCTTCGAGGATCTCGCGCAGCACGCTGTCCACCGAAGCCGGCGTTCCACCGCTGGCGGCAACCACGCTTGTTGCTGCCAGAATCGCGCCGGCGTCTGCCACCGGCGCCGCGGCTGCGGGCACGTAGTAGACCTCTTCGCCTGCCGCAACGCGCTCGGCAATGGCCTGAATTTCCGGCAGGTCGGCGTTGATGCGCCCCTGGTTGCGTAGCGCGGCGTTGAACTGCGGCAGCACGTCGTACGCCAATTCGACCATCGCCACGAGCGCCGGGCTGGCCGGTCGCGAATTATCGAGCACGCGGTTGAGCATGCTCTCGATTTTCCAGCTGAACTCGCCGAGCACGCTGGCACCGACCAAGCGCCCACTGCCCTTCAGGGTGTGAAAGACGCGGCGGATCGGGCGCAGGTGTTCCGGGTTGTTCGGCGCGGCGCGCCACACCGGCAACAACTGGCCCAGGTTGACCAGTTCTTCGTCGAATTCTTCCAGGAAGACGTCGCGGATATCGTCGTCGATATCGCTGTCGCCGAAGCCGCCGAAAATGCCGGCATCAGCGGCGGTCGCAGCCTGAGTACCTTCGCTGGACACGGGTTCGGAAGATGCCTGCGCGGTTTCAGCGTCGGCCGGGACAGTCGTCGCCTGCGGCTGCTGCACATCGAACTGCGCGGCCGCTGCATCGAGTGGGGCCAGGAACGCGGCGGATGCGTCGTCCAGTTCGAACTCGCTGACCACCGCCTGTTGCACGCGCGAAGCGGTGGCCTCGGCTGTTGCTTCGCACGGTGCGTCTTGCGGCTCCTGCACGGGTTCGACGAACGGGTCTTCCAGTTCCTGCGGCGGAAGCGGCGGCGGCGAAAACGCATCTTCGATGCTGGTCTGCGCACGACGCGTTGCGTTCTCGGCAATGAAATCCAACGGCGCTTCGGTCTGCTCGGCATCGCCAGGCAGCGCGATCTGCTCGATCTGCAGCGGCGCGTCTTCGGCAACCACCGGCTCGGCAGCGTGCTCTTGCTCCAGCGCGCTCAAATCCACGGTATAGCTGACCTGCACGACCTCGTTGCCATCCTGCTCGGCCGACACCGGGTCGAACGCAGAGGTGGCGATTGGCGCGACCTGCTCGGTGGTTTCCAGCTGCCAGTCACCGGGCGCTTGCGCGCCGTCGTCGGACAGATCCAGCGGCGCCACGGTGAACGGCACATGCGACTGGCCGGACACGGTTTCTTCAGCGGCAACCGGGTCGAACGAAAACATCGTATCGGTCGCGGCGGCGCCGGTGTCGTGCACCACCCTGGCAGCGAACGGCGTTTCGACCACGGTTTCGTTGACCCATTCCAGCGACGGCGTGGGCGCGGCATCGTTGGCGGCCTGCGGCGTGTCCGCATGCTGCAACGGCGTGGCGGCCACCGTCTGCGGTTCGGCCACGCTGCCCGGCTGGTCGGCACCGATCGGCAAATCGGACGGCTCGCCCGACGGCAGCGGCCAATAACGCAGCGTTTCCAGGCTGTTGCGGGTGATGTCCAGAATCTCCTCGCGGCCGGGACGGCGCTCGCGCAGGGCTTCCAGATAGTACTCCAGGCTGGCCATCGCATCGGCCAGCGTATCCAGCTGTCGGCCACTGGGCACGCGCTGCTTGCAGATCAGTTCCAGATCGACGTAACCACGCACGCCTTCCAGATAATCGGCAGCCTGCGGCAATTCGAGAATGCGCAATGCACCGCCGACTTCGCCGAGCAGGTGCGGCACATTGGCCAGGCGGGCATGGTCCCAGTTGGTTTCGATGAAGGCGACGAAGTGCTCGCGCGCCGCACCGAAGTTGGCGATCGCTTGCTGCGCCAGCACATCGACCGTGCGGCGCACTTCCGAGGAGTTGGCACTGTTGATGACTTCGGTGCCATCGCCCGGATCGGCGCCAAGGCTGGCCACCTGATCGTCCAGCGAGGCATCCACGTACAGCAGCGCGCCGGCGATATCCAGCAGCACGTTGTCGTCCATCTGGGTCTGGCCATCGACCACGCGCGCCAACGCATCGCGCTGCTGCACGACGACATTGCGCGCCACACCCAGGCCCATCATGCCCAGGGTGTCGGCAACGCTGCCCAGATCCTTGACCTGGGTCTGCAGCTTGGCGATGTCACCGCCGGTGCGCAGATGCAGGTCCAGCGCATCTTTGACGCGCAGCAATTCTTCCTTGACCGCATTGCCAACGGTGTCGAGCAATTCGCGATTGCGCCCGCTCAAGCTACCGCGCGCGTGATCCAGCTCGGCCTCGGTGGCGACACCCGACTGCGGGTCGAGCGCAAACAGCACGCTCTCGTTGAGACCCGGCTGGCCACGGGTGGCGCGGATCTCATTGAGCAGCGGCAACAACACGATCGGAATGTCGCGGTGCCCGTTCTGCAAGCGCTCCAGATAATCGGGCAGCAGCACGGTGCCGCGCATCAGCATGGCGCAGGCTTCATCGCGGTCGGCGACCTCGCCCACCTGCACGGCCTGGGCCAGCAGCTCGAGCTCTTCGGCCACCATCGCCGGCGCATACAACTCGACCATGCGCAGCGTGCCCTGCACCTGGTGCAGATAGCCGGCGCAGAACCGCATCCGACTGGTGTCGGACGGTTCTTCGGCAAAGTATTCGATCTCGTTGCGCGCCTGGCGCAACGTCTCGTCCAGCTCTGGCTTGACCCAGCCCAGTGCGGCGTGACTCATCGCATCGCGAAGCGCGCTCATTGCAGCCCCCTGACTACGACCGACTTGCCGCTAGCGCAGCAACCGGTCACTTTCTGCATCGACGTAACGCTACTAGGCGCCATCTGCTGATCCTTTCCCGTTCCGCGTCGTTGTCACGCCGGCAGCTTGAAGTCGGCGACCGAACGGCGCAGATCGGCAGCGAGCTGAGCCAGGTTGCCGATCGATTCGGCCGTCTGCTCCGCACCCTGCGATGTCTGGCTGGTGATCTGACGGATCACGCCCATGGTCTGTGTGATATCCGTCGCCGCGGCCGACTGCTGGTGCGCGGCGATGGAGATGTTCTTAATCAGGTTATTCAAGGCGTTGGACACGCGCTCGATTTCGGTCAGCGCGGTGCCGGCGTCTTCGGCCAGGCGCGCACCGGACACCACTTCGGAGGTGGTCTGCTCCATCGAGCTGACCGCTTCGTTGGTATCGGCCTGAATGGTCTGCACCAGACCTTCAATGCGTCGGGTCGCACTGGAGGTGCGTTCTGCCAGGCGCTGCACTTCGTCGGCCACCACGGCGAAACCGCGGCCGGCCTCGCCGGCCGATGCTGCCTGCACCGCAGCGTTGAGCGCCAGGATGTTGGTCTGCTCGGAAATGTCGTTGATCAGTTCCACGATCGAGCCGATTTCCTGCGAGGATTCGCCCAGCCGCTTGATGCGCTTGGAGGTTTCCTGGATCTGGTCGCGAATCTGATCCATGCCCTGAATCGTCTCGCGCACCACGCCGGCACCTTCGGCGGCGATGACCACCGAGCGCTGCGCCACTTCGGCCGACTCGGTGGAGTTGCGCGACACCTGTTCGATGCTGGCAGCGATTTCGCTGATGCGCTCGGAAGCAGTGGTGATCTGGTTGGCCTGCTGGCCGGCCGCTTCGGCCAGCTGCATGGCCGTGGCCTGGGTTTCCTGGGTCGACACGGCCACTTTGGCTGAGGTGTCGTTGATGGTGGTCACCAGGTGGCGCAGTTCGTCCACGGCGTAGTTGATGGCGTCGGCGATGGCACCGGTCATGTCCTCGGTCACCGAGGCTTTCACCGTCAGGTCACCCTCACCGAGCGAGCTGATTTCGTCCAGCAACCGCATAATCGCCTGCTGGTTGCGGCTGTTGAATTCCACCTGCGACTGGTAGCGCACGTCCTGCTCGCGGGTCCGCACGCGCACCGAGCTCCACACGAAGCCGATGATCGCCAGCAGCGCGACCAGGCCGGACACCACGCCCAGCCAGAAGTTCGGGAACAGGCGCGTGTCGCGCACCGAACCGAACGAAGAGAACGCATCGAACAGCTTCTTGCTGTCGTCGAGCATCTTGCTGGAGCCAGCCGTCAGCGCGGCAGCCGAGGACTGCGCGGCAAACAGGTTGCGCGAGTTGGCGAGGATGGCGTCGACGTCCCTCTTCATCCTCGTCCACTGGGCCTGCGACTGTTCCAGCGCCGACAACGCGGCCGGGTTTCGGACCGCGGCGATGCCGAGTTCCTCGTTGCCTGCGCGCAAGCCTTCGAGCATCTGCGTGAACACCACCGAGTCGCGTGCCAGCGCGTCGCCGGACGCGACCGCATCGTCTTCGCCGGCGCGGATTTCGGTCACCCGCCGCGCCATGGTTCCGGCTACCACGACCTGCTGCAAGGTGTTGTAGATCTGCGAAGCCGGCGCGCCGCTGACGGTCATCGCACGCACCACTTCGTTCAACTGCGCCTGCAATTGCGGGACGCTGCCGGAGAAGCGGTTGGCGTTGACTGCGATCGCCAGCACCGCCTGTTCGCTGGCGATGACCTGATCGGCGTTCTTGCTCAGCGGCACCCAGGTCGCCTTGAGCTGCGACATCGAGCTGGCGATCGGGCCTTCCTGGCCGTAACGGCCATCCAGATCGTTGACCGTGCTGTCGATGCGGCCCTTGGTCTCCTTGAACGCGGCAAATGCCTTAGTGTCGCCGGAGACCGCTTCGCGGCCCTGGTTAGCCAGCTGCTGCGAAAGCACCTGCAAGTCGGCCGCGCTAACACCGGCGCCGGCAAGATGACTGCTCTGCCAGGTCGCGACGCCGGTGTTGGCGCCAAACACGATCATCGACAACACCAGCAAGCCAAGCCAGAAGCTGGTGCTGACGCTGCCGAGCTTGTTGGTCTTGCGGGCGTCCGGGGCGGTACTCATGGTTCGACCTCGATCTGTATGACGTGGCAGGGTCGCGGCTTAGGCCGCGGCCTGCCGGAATTCAGGAGTGCGCGACAGCAAGGCCAGGGAAAACACCCCCCAGTCCTGCGTCTCGTTGCGGAAGGCACGGTCGATAAAGTGGGCGTAGCGGCCTTGCGCCAACTCGCCGGGTTCCACCGCCTGGACCTGCTCGAAGCTGCGTTGGCCGTACAGCTCATCGATGGTCAGGGCGACGTCGCCGCCGCTCTGACGCATGATCAGCACACGCTGGCCTTCCTGCAGCACCGTGCGACGGCCCTCCAGGAACTGCTTCAGATCGATCACCGGAAATAGATTGCCGCGCAGGTTGCCCACGCCCAGCAGCCAGGGCTGTGCGCCCGGCACCGGAGTCACTGGCGGCATCGGCACGATTTCCGCCACTTCGCGGAAGTCAGAAACCAATCGCCGGGTACCGACGCGGTAACCTACGCCGCGCCAGATATCTGCAGAGAACTGGCGTTCCGGCAGCGGCGTGGCGTGCGCAAGACTACGACGCTCGTAGTCTTCGAGAATATCGAATGGAGAGCGCATCAACGCACCAGTTGTCTGATGCGCGCGATCAAATCGTCTTCGCGCGGCGGCTTGACGATGTAGTCGCTGGCACCTTGTCGCAAACCCCAGGCCCTGTCGGTTTCCATGCCCTTGGTGCTGACCAGCAGCACGGGGATGTCCTTGGTAGCCTGGTCGCGTGCAAGTGCACGCGTTGCCTGGAAGCCGCTCATGCCGGGCAACACCACATCCATCAACACAAGATCGGGCACCTGGCTGCGAACCAGCTCAAGTCCCTCTTCTGCGTTATCGGTGGCGACGACCGTATGGCCTGCTTTTTCCAGCCATTGACTGAAGACTGCGCTGTCGGTGGGCGAGTCCTCGATCAATACAATTCGAGCCATGTTGCCTTTCCCCCTGGTCAGGCGTGGACGTACGTGCGGATTGCGCTCAATAGTTCTTCACGGGTGAACGGCTTGGTCAGATATTGCTCGGAACCGACGATGCGGCCGCGTGCCTTGTCGAACAGCCCATCCTTGGACGACAACATGATTACCGGCGTCGATTTGAAGAGCTGGTTGCCCTTGATCAACGCGCACGTCTGGTAGCCATCCAGGCGCGGCATCATGATGTCAACAAAAATGATCTGAGGTTGCTGGTCCGCAATTTTGGCCAGTGCCTCGAAACCATCCGTTGCTGTCACTACTTCACAACCTTCCCGCTTCAGCAGCGTTTCGGCGGTGCGGCGAATGGTTTTCGAATCATCGATCACCATCACCTTGAGTCCTGCGAGTTCCCCACCCGCAGCAATGTTTTCACTCATCACATATCCCCAGGCGCGCGACGCGTCATCCCTTCCGACGTCGCTACGAAACTGCATGTATATCCCAAGACCAGCATCGACTGTCAAGGGCGCATTGCCGGGGCCCCGCCAGGCGGACGTTCCGACCACGTCTGGGCGCGTCCCGGCCGGCAAGTCGCGCACTACGACCCGCCGGGCGCGCCATCGCCCATCGCTTGAAGTTACCATCGGCAAGTTACCATCGGCAGCTTGTTCGAAAGGTTTAGCCCCATGTCGCTCGACGTCGTCGTGGTGATGGATCCCATCGCCTCCATCAAGATCGCCAAAGACACCACGTTTGCCATGCTGCTGGACGCCCAGCGCCGTGGCCACCGCCTGCATTACGTGCGCCCGGGCGGGCTGAGCCTGCGCGAAGGCCGCGCGGTGGCGCAGGTCGCGCCGCTGAGCGTACGCGAAGACAAGACCAACTGGTTCACGCTGGGCGAGTTCGCCGAGCTGGAATTCGGCCCCGGCCAGGTGGTGTTGATGCGCAAGGACCCGCCGGTGGATGCGGAGTTCGTCTACGACACCCAGGTGCTAAGCGTGGCGCAGCGCGCCGGCGCGCAGATCGTCAACGACCCGCAGGGCCTGCGCGACTACAACGAGAAGCTGGCAGCGCTGCTGTTTCCGCAGTGCTGCCCGCCCACCCTGGTCAGCCGCGATGCCGCCGCGCTCAAGGCCTTTGTGTTGGAGCATGGTCAGGCGGTACTCAAGCCGCTGGACGGCATGGGCGGGCGCTCGATCTTCCGTAGCGGCACCGGCGACCCCAACCTCAACGTGATTCTGGAAACGCTGACCGACGGCAACCGCAAGCTGACCCTGGCGCAGCGCTTCATCCCCGACATCAGCGCCGGCGACAAGCGCATCCTGCTGGTGGACGGCGTGCCGGTGGATTACTGCCTGGCGCGGATTCCGCAGGGCGACGAGTTCCGCGGCAACCTGGCGGCCGGCGGGCGCGGCGAAGGCCGGCTGTTGTCCGAGCGCGACCGCTGGATCGCGGCTCAGGTGGGCCCGGAAATGCGCCGCCGCGGCATGCGCTTCGTGGGCCTGGATGTGATCGGCGATTACCTGACCGAGGTCAACGTCACCAGCCCCACCTGCGTGCGCGAGCTGGATGCCCAGTTCGGCCTGAACATCGCCGGGCTGCTGTTCGACGCGATCGAGGCAGGCGCCGCGCAATGAGCACGGCCGCGGCGCTGCCGGCACCGATGGACGACGGTCGCCGGCTGATGATGACGCTGGTGATCTCGCTGCTGTTGCACGGCGTGCTGATCCTGGGCGTGGTGTTTGCGGTCAGCGAAGACGCGCCACTGGTGCCAACCCTGGATGTGATCTTCAGCCAGACCAGCACACCGTTGACGCCCAAGCAGGCCGACTTCCTGGCCCAGGCCAACCAGCAGGGCGGCGGCAATCACGACACCGCGCAGCGCCCGCGCGACAGCCAGCCGGGCGTGGTGCCACAGGACCGCACCGGGCTGGCGCCACAGGCACAACGCGCCACCAGCGTGAACGCGCCGGCGCCGACCCAGACCCGCGTGGTGACCAGCCGTCGCGGCGAGCAGGCCGTGCCGACGCCACAACCCAATCCGCAGACCGACCCACTCACTCCTGCAGATGCGCAACGCTTGCAGCGCGATGCCGAAATGGCCCGGCTCGCAGCCGAAGTGCATTTGCGCTCCGAGCAGTACGCCAAACGCCCGAACCGCAAGTTCGTCTCGGCCAGCACCCGCGAATACGCATATGCGAACTATCTACGCGCCTGGGTGGACCGCGCCGAGCGCGTGGGCAATCTGAATTATCCCGACGACGCCCGCCGCCGCCGGCTGGGCGGCAAGGTCGTCATCAACGTGGGCGTGCGCCGCGACGGCAGCGTGGAAAGCAGCAGCGTGCTGGTCTCCAGCGGGGTTCCGCTGCTCGACGATGCCGCATTACGCTTGGTGCAACTGGCGCAGCCGTTCCCGCCGCTGCCCAAGACCAAGGACGATGTGGACATCCTGCAGGTCACGCGCACCTGGTTGTTCCTGCCCGGCGGCGAGCTGCACGACGATCGCTGAGGTAGCGGGCGCGTTGCTTGCGCCGCGCATCGCGCCACACCCTGGCGGCGCTGACCTGATAAACACTGCAATGCGGCGGCAAGGCCGCTGCGGCGACGCGCGCGATCCGCACAGCGTCCACTGCGATAGCGAGGCAGAGACAGCACGCACACCGCCACGCGCGTGCACCAGTCTGGCACCGCAATCACGCCTGATCGGGCCGCCCCCCCCCATCAAGGGCCGCAAGCACGACGCCGGCGCTTCACCTACAGCGTGCTGCATACGTGCCGGTCCGTTGAATCGTGGCTGCGGCCTCAGGCCACTGACGCCGCCTCGTACAACCGGTCTGCCAGCACAACAATCTCTGCCGCATCCTGCACGCGTTCGCGCCAGGCGGCCGGGATGCCGTCGATGCCGTAAAACGCGCCGGCGAGCTGCCCGCAGATCGCTGCGGTGGTGTCCGCATCGTCGCCCAGGTTGGCGGCACGCAGCACGGCCTCGGCACAGCTCTCGGTGGTGGCGAAACACCACAGCGCTGCCGACAGCGAATCGATGACATAGCCCATACCGCAGATCTGCGCGGCGGGCACGGCGACATGGTCGCGGATCGCCAATGCGTGGACTGCAGGCGTCAGCGACGTTTCCGGTTGCGCATGGAGCACCTGATCGCGCGTGCCTCCAAGCAGCGCGGCGCGCAGCTGGACCGCGAACAGCCGGCAGGCATCCAGTGCTTCGGCAGCGGCATGGGTGGTGCGCGAACTGTCGTCCGCGCGATCGGCCAGTTGGTCAGGACACTGCGCGTCATACATCGCCACCGGCGCCAGCCGCATCAACGAACCATTGCCAGCCGAGCGCGGATCGGTGCCGCCGCCGAAGGCCGGGCCGCCATCCAGATAGCGCTCCAGCGCCTGGCGCACGGTCGCACCGATATCGCAGCAGGCACCGGTACTGCTGAGCTGACCGTGCTGGTACCAATTGCAATCGCGGTTCATCTGATCGGCCGCGTCGAAGCCCTGCCGATGCAGCAGGCTATGCGCCAGGCACAAGGCCATCGAGGGGTCGTCGGTCCACTGCCCGGCCCGCAAGGCAAACGGGCCGCCGCCGTGCATGTCGTCGATCGGCGTGAAGCTGCCCGGCGCGCAGAATTCGAGCGTGGTGCCTAGCGCATCGCCCACCGCCAGACCGAGCAGGCAACCGCGAAAACGCGCATGCCGGGCAGCATCGGTCATGGCGATGCGCCGGCCGCCTTCGCGGCGCGGGCGGCCTGTTGCTCGACCAGGGTGAGCGCGACGTTGTCGCGCAGGTAGGCCGGCTCCACCCGCTCCGGCGCCACGCCTTGGCCGCGCCGCAGGGCCGGCACCGCGAGCGTGAGCAGATCGGCGGCACGCGGCAGCGCGGCGGCATCGACACTGGTCAGGCGCGTCGCAAAGCGCTGTTGCAGCAGCGCATCGGCAGCCGCCAGACCGGTGCCGACAGCGGCCATGCGCTGCGCCGTATCGGGCAGCACGAGTGCTTCCGGCGCGCAGACCACTTCCGGCGCCAGTTCCAGCACCGTGTCGTCACCGCGCGCGAAGACACCGGCATACACCTCGCCCATGCGCGCATCGATGCAGGCCAGTACATGGCTCGCTTCGGCCGGCGCGCGCAGGGCCAGCACCTGCAACGTGGAAACGGCCAGCACCGGCACATCCAGCGCCAAGGCGATGCCCTGCGCAATGCCGATCGCCAGACGCACGCCAGTGAACGCGCCAGGGCCACGGCCGACCGCAATCGCATCGAGCTGGCGGCGCGTAATACCTGCCTCGGCCAGCAGCTGCTCGGCCCAGGGCAGCGCCAGTTCGGCGTGGCGGCGCGGCGCCAGTTCGAAGCGCTCGATCACGCGACCGTCGACGTGCACGGCGACGGAACAGGCTTCGGTGGAGGTCTCGAAGGCGAGGACGTTCATGGCAGGGCCGCAGTCAGAAAGAATAAGAAGATCGATCATCGCCGAACGGCAACGCGAGTACGCCATTGTCGCCCACCGCCTCTGCAACACCAAAAAACGCTTGCACATCGGCTATGGCGTGGGTGCGCGCAAATGGCGGCAGCGATTTCATGAAGGTGCGTCCATAGCTTTTGTTGACCAGCCGCGGGTCGCACAGCACCAGCACGCCACGGTCGGTTTCGCTGCGAATGAGTCGACCCACGCCCTGCTTGAGCGCGATCACCGCCTGCGGCAGCTGCTCGTCGCGGAACGGGTTGCCGCCCTCGCGGCGAATCGCATCCAGGCGCGCTTCGAACACCGGGTCGTCGGGCGCGGCGAACGGCAGCTTGTCGATCACCACCACGCTCAAGGCATCGCCGACCACGTCCACGCCCTCGCGGAAACTGGCCGAGCCCAGCAGCACACCGTTACCGGAATCGCGGAAGCGCTGTAGCAAGGTCGCGCGCGGCGCCTCACCCTGCACGAATAACGGCCACGGCGCACCGCGCAAGGCTTCGGCCGCTTCGCGCAGCGCGCGGTGCGAGGCGAACAATAGAAACGCACGGCCTTTGGAGGCTTCCAGCACCGGCGTCAACGCACCGATCAGCGCAGTGCCAAACCCGCGTGCGGCCGGATCGGGCAGGTTCGGCGGCAGATAGCACAAGGCCTGACGCGCCCAATCGAACGGGCTGGGTTGCAGCAAGGTCACCGGATCATTCAAACCCAGACGCTGCGCAATGTGGTCGAACTCGCCGCCCACCGCCAGCGTGGCCGAGGTGAATACCCAGGCTGCATGCGATTTTTCGCGATGCTCGCGCAACGGGCCGGATACATCCAGCGGCGTGCGCTGGCAGCGGAAGCCGCGCGGGCTGAGTTCGTACCAGAGCACATCGTTGTCGACGGTCTCTTCTGGCGGATCCTGCGCGAAATCAGCTACTGACACGTCTTCGCCCAACCAGCGCGACAGGCGATTCAAGGCTTCTTGCGCACGTGCGGTGCAGCCATCGAAGCCAGGCGAGGCCTCACGCAAAGGCAGCAGGGATTGGCCCAACCGTGCCAATGACGACAGCACCGCGTCGAACCCTTCGCGCACCTGCGGCTTGGCCAGCGCACGCCATTGCGTGCCACGCGCCGGCAACCCCTCCATGCCGGCGCGCAGGCTGCGCAAGGCGTCGTCCAGAGCCAGGATCGGCGCCTGCAGGCTGGCTTGCGCGCCGGCCACCAGGCGCGCTTCGACCATGCAGTCGCGCGCCAGCTCCTGCCACGGCCGCATGCCGAAACTTTCGCCGAAGAAATTGGCCGCCAGCTCCGGCAATTGATGCGCTTCGTCGATGACGAAGGCCTGCGCGCCAGGCAGGATTTCGCCGAAGCCTTCCTGCTTGAGCGCCAGATCGGCCAGCAGCAGATGGTGATTGACCACCACCAGATCGGCCGCTTGCGCACGCTGGCGCGCTTGCACCACGAAGCACTCGCTATAGAACGGGCATTCGGTGCCCAGGCAGTTGTCGACGGTGGAGGTCACCATCGGCAGCAGCGGCGAGTCGTCGGGCAAGGCTTCGAGTTCGGCCATGTCGCCGGACTGGGTGCGCCCGCTCCAGGCCACGATGCGCTGGAACTGCGAGACCTGTTCGGGCGTGGCAAAGCGCGGCTCACCGCGCGCCTGCTGGGTGCGGTACTTGCACAGATAGTTGGCGCGGCCCTTCAGCAACGCGCTACGCAGGCCCACGCCCAGCGCGGCGCGCACGCGCGGCAGATCGCGATGGAACAGCTGATCCTGCAGCGCGCGCGTGCCGGTGGAAACGATGGTCTTGAGCCCGGACAGCAGCGCCGGCACCAGATAGGCGTAGGTCTTGCCGGTGCCGGTGCCGGCCTCTGCCAGCAACACATCGCGCTGCTCGAATGCCTCGGCAATCGCTCCGGTCAGGCGCAACTGCGCAGCACGTGGCGCGAAGGCGTCGAGCTGACGCGCAAGCGCCCCACCCTCGCTGAGCGCTTCGATGCTGACAGTGGCAAGTTGGGACATGAGACCAAACGGAAAGCGCAGAGGAAGCGCGACAGCCTAGCGCGTGCGCAGTGATGCGGCTGGGTGTACGTGACGGAGTGCAGCCAGGCGCAGGCACGCTGCCCGCACTGCATGCCCAACACCCGCTTCACGCCAGACGCGATTCCGTCAGCGACCGGTGGTCTGTCGTCAGGCGGTACGCCCCGCCGAGTGGCAGATCTCAGTACCGCTTCAGGCCCGGCACCGTGCAGCCAGCGATCTGCGCCCTGGCCGAGGCAGCATTCTCCTTCTCGCCTCGCGCCAGCCGCGACTGCTCGATGGTGGCCCAGTGGCGACGGCACAGCGGACCGGTCTTGGAGCCAAGCGCGATCGCCTGCTTGGCGAAGCGCTCGGCGGCCGGCCAGTCGGCCTGCAGCACGGACACTTCTGCGCGTTCCTGCAGAATCGCCGGGTCGCCCGACACCAGGCCCAGCGCCTGATCCAGCGCCGCGGCGGCGCCGGCCAGATCGCCGGCCTGACGCTTGCTCTTTGAGGTGTCGCGCAAATCATCGACCTGCGGGTCGCGCAGCGGCTGCACCGACAGCTCGGTGTCGTCCACGCCAGCGTCGCGTTCGATCAGCAACAGCCGCTGGGTCGGGGTCGTCGGGTCCACCGGCGTCGGTGGCGGTGCGGGCGGTGCGGTGACGCAGGCGGTGACTGCGGCCGATACGGCGATCATGACCAGCAAACGGTGCATTCGGTTCATGGGTGACTCCAAATCAATGCGCCGGTGGGGCCGTGGCAGGCGCCGGGGCGGGTTGTTCGGGCTTCTTTTCCAGACCGAAGAAGCGGCGCCAGCCACCGCCGCTGGATTGTTCGGCGGGTGCGGCCGCTTCGCCGGGCGCAGCTTCGATCGATGGTGCATTGCCGGCACACGGGGCGTAGGCCGGCGTGAAGCCGACCACGAACGGGAACTGGCGCGCGCCCGGGCAACCGGGGTCGGTCACGCCGGTACCGCTGGCGTCCACCCACTGCCAATCCAGGCCTCTGCCGCTGACCTTCAATGGCGCACTCGGCAGGCGGGCGAAGATGCTCGACCACACCCGCATCGCGCCGGTGGCGCCATACAGGCCGGTCTCGGCGTTCTGGTCGTTGCCCATCCAGATCACCGCCAGGTGGTCGCCGGTATAGCCGGCATACCAACTGTCGCGACCATCGTTGGAGGTACCGGTCTTGCCGGCCGACGACAAGCGACCCAGGCCATCGCCCAGCAGCTGGCGCGCGGTACCGTTGCTGACTACCTGCTGCAGACCGATGCTGATCAGGTTGGCAGCCACCGAATCGCCTTCCTGCGCCGGTGCCGGGGTCTTGTCGTAGCGCTTGAGCAGCTTGCCCTGCGGATCGAGCACACCGCGCACCGCGTGCAGCGGCTGGATCTCGCCGCCGGCCGCCAGGAACTGGTAAAGCTGCGCCATGCCATACGGGCTCTGGTCGGTCGTGCCCAGGATCAAGGCCGGATTGGGCTCGGCCTTGATGCCGGCCAAGACCTGGATCAGTTGCGCGATGCGGTCTGCGCCGACCTGCATGCCCACCCGCACCGTGGCCTGGTTGTAGGAATGCGCCAGCGCATCGACCAGACGCACAGTGCCGTGGCTGCGGTTGTCGGAATTGCCGGGCGACCAGGTCCTGCCGCGGCTGAGCTGCACGGTGACCGGCGAGTCGTCGACCCAGCTGGACAGCGCCCAGCGGTCCGGCGAGGCCAGCGCCAGCATGTACACGAACGGCTTGAGCAACGAGCCCACCTGCCGCTGCGCTTCCACCGCACGATTGAAGCCCGGCTTGGCCACCTCGCGGCTGCCGACCACCGCCAGCACATCGCCGTTGTGCACGTCGGTGAGCACCAGCCCGGCCTGCAGCGGCGGGCGCTTCTTGTTGTCCAGCCGCTTGATGGTGCCGGTGACCGCCCCTTCGGCATACGCCTGCGCAGACGGCGACATGCCCGTGAGCACGCTCATGCCGGCGCCCTGCAGGACGCCTTCCGGGTAATCGTGCGCCAGCTGGCGCCGCACCAAGTCCACATAGGCGGGGAAACGATTGGCTGCGACCAGGCCGGGCTCGGTGGGCACGCCCAGCGGCGCGGCCAGCGCGCGCTTGTACTCGGCGTCGTTGATCAGGTTGTTTTCGTGCAGCTTGCCGAGCACGAAATTGCGCCGGTCCAGCGCGCGCTCCGGGTTGCGCCGCGGGTCGTAGTACGACGGCCCCTTGACCAGCCCGATCAACAACGCGATCTGCTCGGTGGTCATCGAATTGAGTTCGCGGCCGAACCACAGCTCGGCGCCCGACGACACACCGTGGATCGCCTGCCCGCCGCGCTGGCCCAGATACACCTGGTTGAGATAGGCCTCCAGGATGGTGCGCTTGTCGTAACGCGCCTCCATGATCACCGCGTACAGGATCTCGTTGAACTTGCGCGTCAGCGTCTGTTCCTTGCCGATGCCGAGCAGGCCGCTGCGGGCCAACTGCTGGGTCAGCGTGCTGGCACCCTGGCGAACCTGGCCGCCGGAGCGCGCCATGATCCAGGCCGCGCGCACCATGCCACTCAGATCGATGCCGTGGTGGCTGTTGAAGTCGCGATCTTCCACCGCCTGCAGGCCGGTGACCAGCAGCTCGGGCACTTCTTCCATGCGCACCAGGCGGCGTTCTTCCTGCTTTTGGCCGTACAGGGTGGCAATGCGCGCCGGGTCCAGGCGTGCGCTTTCGAGCGCTTTGCGGTCGCCGGCGTCGCGCAGCGTGGCCACGCGCCCGCCCGCCAGGCTGACGTCGATACGGCGCGCCGGCACATGCCCATCCACATCGATATAGCCGCGGCTGGCGATGGTGAAGCGGCTGCCGTCCTGCTGATAGGTGCCAGGCAGCTTCGCCTGACCGTCGTCACTGTACGACGCCGCATCCAGCTCGGTCTTCAGCGTGGCCGCATCCAGCGCGATGCCGGGCACCAGCACCAATGGCCGCCCGTACACGCGGGTCGGGATCTGCCAACGCAACTCGCCGAAGCGCTGGGTGACCTGCTTGTTCAGATATACCGTATAGGGAATCAGGAAACCGAGCGCCAGCGCGAACGCGGCAAATCCCCAGACGATGAGTCTGCGTTGCCAGCGGGAGCCTTGCGCGTTGGTATCGTCCTCGAAATCGTCGGGAGCGTCGTTGTCGTGGCGTCGGGGCACAGGAATGCGAGGATGTAGAGTCCGGCGAGTCTAGCGCAGCGCTGTCATGGCTGTGACCCACCGCACCCGTCGACCGTTAAGAGCCGCTAACAAAACGACCAACGCCGCTTCGCTGGGAGCGACGTGTTCTCGGCAGCAGCGGGCACGGCTCGTACACTGCGTTGGCAGACGCACCAATTGCCTCGCCCCCGCGCTCTGCTCGCCACGTTTCACTGCCATACCACGCTGGAGTTCCAACGCAATGTCGATGTCTTTGGCCGATGCGCGCTATCTGTTCAATCGCATCCTTGGCCTGATCCACCGCAGCATGGCCAGCATGCGCACGCGCGGCTGGCGCGCCACCTGGCAGCGTATTCGCGTCCACACGCAGGCGCCGCCGGTCGCGCTCGGCACGCCGTTGTGGCTGCCGCAACCCGCCCCGTTCGCCGCATTTGCGCTGCCGCACAGCGCCGCGCCGCGGGTGTCGGTGGTGATTCCGGTCTACAACCACATCGCACATACCTTGGCTTGCCTGCGCTCGCTGGCGGCGCATCCGCCGCTGGTGGATGTGGAAATCATCGTTGTGGACGACGGCAGCAGCGACGCCACCGCCGAACAATTGCCGCAAGTTGCCGGCCTGCACTATCACCTGCGTGCGAGCAACGGTGGCTTCATTGCCGCCTGCAATGACGGCATTGCGCTGGCGCGTGGCGATTTCGTGGTGCTGCTCAACAACGACACCATTCCGCAGCCCGGCTGGCTGGATCGGTTGATCGACACCTTTGCCCAGCATCCAAGCGCCGGCCTGATCGGCGCGCAACTGGTCTACCCGGACGGGCGGCTGCAGGAATCCGGCGGCGTGGTGTTCGGCGATGGCAGCGCCTGGAGTTACGGCCGCTTCGAATCGTCCGACGACCCGCGCTATGCATATGTGCGGGCGATGGATTACTGCTCGGGCGCGGCCATCGCGCTGCCACGCACGCTGTTGCAGACGCTGGGCGGGCTGGATCGGCGTTACATGCCGGCGTACTACGAAGACACCGATCTGGCGTTTGCGGTCCGTGCAGCGGGTTACCAAGTGCTGGTGCAGCCGGCCAGCGTGGTGGTGCATGACGAGGGCACCAGCAACGGCACCGATACGCGCACCGGGGTGAAGGCCTATCAGGTGCGCAATCAAAACGTCTTTGCCGAAAAGTGGCAGCAGGCGCTTAAAGCGCAGTTGCCGGTGGGCACCGTGCCCGGGCCTGCACTGCTGCACCGCGGCCAGCGCCAGGTATTGATCCTGGACGAGTGCGTACCGCAGCCGGACCGCGATTCCGGCTCGCTGCGGCAGTTCAACCTGATCCGCCTGCTGCGCGAAGAAGGCGCCCACGTTGTCTTCGTGCCGACCCGCCGCGAACATGCCGGGCGCCATACGCAGGCATTACAGCAACTCGGCGCCGAAGTCTGGTACGCACCGTTTCTCGAAGGCGTCGGCAGCTGGCTGCGCACGCACGGTGCGCGGTTTGCGGTGGTGCTACTGGTACGCCACCACGTCGCACATGCCTGTCTGCCGTTGCTCAAGCAATACGCGCCACAGGCGCGCACCTTGTTCGATACCGTCGACCTGCATTACCTGCGCGAACGCCGCGGTGCCGAGGTGGCTGGCGATGCCAATCTGCTGCATGGCGCAGAACGCACCCGCCTGCGCGAGCTCGAGATCATGGCGGCCACCGATGTCACCTTGCTGGTGTCGGCCGCAGAACAGGCGCAACTGCGCACAGATGCGCCGCACATTCGCACGGCCCTGCTTTCCAACCTGCATGACGTCGCCGGCAGTGGCCACAGCTTCGCGCAACGCCGCGACCTGGTGTTCGTCGGGGGCTTTCGTCATCCGCCGAATGTGGATGCGGTGCAGTGGTTCATCAGCGCCATCTTTCCGCAGGTCCGTGCACAGCTGCCCGATGTGGTGTTTCATTGTATCGGTGCCGACCTGCCTGACGCCTTGAAATTGTTGGCCGACGAGTGCACCGGCGTGCAGCTGCACGGTCACGTTCCGGATCTGGTTCCGTTCATGGACAACGCACGTATCGCGGTGGCACCGCTGCGTTTTGGCGCGGGCGTCAAAGGCAAGATCAATCTGAGCATGGCGCACGGCCAGCCGGTGGTGGGCACCACCTGCGCGGTGGAAGGCATGCACCTGCGCGATGGCGAGGATGTGTGCGTGGCCGACGATGCAAACGCGTTCGCCGCTGCGATCGTGCGTCTGTATCAGGACGCAGCGCTGTGGCAGCGTCTGGCCGATAACGGCTTGCGCAACGTGGCCGAGTATTTTTCGCTGGATGCAGCGCGCGCGACGGTGCGGGCGTTGTTTATTGCGGAGTGAGCAGGTGGTTGTGTGCGGAGGGTGGACGGAGCCTGTGCGCCGCACCACCGCACAATGCGCCGCCTGACTGATCATTCATCCATCGGCATGGAGACCGATCGCCAGGCTTCGCACGCACCCTCATCCGCCCCTTCAGGGCACCTTCTCCCGGTGGGGGAAGGAGTGCGCTTAGCAGATTCACTGCGCTTTTGTTTTAGAGGCGACACAGCGTGTCGCGCGTGCGCTCGCCCCGCAGTTCCGGCGCTTGCGATGTCATCGGATAGGGGCTTTGAAGCCTCGTTTGAGTTACAGGTTCGGCAAGCTCCGAAGTTGCCGACACCGCCAGCAACCACTCAACGCTGCTCGGCGACGGCCTTGACCCGTCGCGTGAACTCCGCCAATTCCGGCAGTTCGGGATCCAGTTGGTGCGCTTCGTCCTGCGCACGGCGGGCGAATGCGGCGTCCTCCTGGCCCAGCCGTTCGCTTCCGACCGCAACCCAGCGTTGTGCAAGGCGGCGACGCGCGCCGGCCAGGGCATCGGCATTGGGTGTCAGTGCCTGCCAGGCATCGAGACACCCACGCGCGGCACGCAGGCGATTGTTGCGCAGTTCGTCCTCGAAACAACGCTGGCTTGCCGGCACCACGCGCGCCGCAGCCTGCAGCACGCGCGGATCGCGCGGTGCCAGCGCCTGCGCGGCGCGTACCGCGTCGTAGGCGCTGACGCCAGGCGGGGTCATCCAGTGTTGCTGCGCTTGGGCATCGGCAACGCGCTGCAGCAATGCCCGCAGACGGCGCTCGCGGGTGCCGCGCGACAGGCCCGCGGTTGGGCCGCGCTGGGCGTCTCGCGCGCGCGCAATCGCCTGCTCGGCCTGCACAATGGATGTAGCGCCCGGCACCAGCAGCTGCGCCTGACGGACTGATTGCAGCGCATCGTCGAAGTGAAAATCCGCCGCTTGCCGGCTAGCTTGTGCGGCGTACTCGTCCGCCACCTGATCGAGGCCTCGCTGGGCGATTGCATCGTCCGGCTCGGCCACCAGCACCGCGTTGAAATCGCGCGCAGCCGGAGCCAGGCGGCCACGGCGTAGCAAGGCCTGTGCACGTTGGCGGCGTTGTTCCAGCACGCGGTGGTACTGGCCTTCGGTCAGCGGCATGTCGACATGCCCGGCGTCGTAACGCTTGGCTGCGGCCAGCAACGCCGACGCCTCACCGAGCGCATCGCGCGCCAATGCGTGGCGTGCCTGCGCCAACAGATCGGTCAAGGCGTCTTCGCGACCTTCCAGGGCGTCGGTGCGATCGGGCGCCAGGGCCAGGATGCGCTGGTACAGCGGCAACGCGCTGTCGGGCGTGCCGTCCAGGCGACCTTGCTGCTGGGCCATCGCCGCCTGCGCCAATAAGGCATCCAGCCCGACCCGGCGCGCCTGCAGCGCGTGCAGCCGCGCGGCCACTGGGGCGATCTGTGCCTGCGGCGCTTCCAGGGCGGTGGCCAGCGCCAGCCTGCGTTGCGCTGCTGCGACATCGCCGGCCGCGATTGCCGCACGCGCCTGCACCACTGCGGCAGCGCCGGTCCGCGCCAGCCCGGCACGGGCTTCCCCACGGTCGCTATCCAACGCAAGCGCGGCGGCGAACAATTCGCGCGCACCGCTGCCATGGGCAGCGCTAAGCTGGCCGCGGGCCAATGCGGCATCGCCCCGCTGCAGCAATTGCTGGATGCGCGTGTCCGGCCACAGCCAATCGGCCAGCGGCTTGCGCAGCACGACCACGGTCAGCAACAGGCAGGCGCACAAGGCCAGTACCACGCGCCAGAGCGCACGACTGCGCAGTGGCACCCAGAGACGGGGCGATCTGACCCAGCGCGGGAGCAGAGACATGCGGTGGCGTCCATCCTTGGCGCGACCTGACGGGGGGGCGTTCACCGCCTTATGGTAGCGGTGTGGGTTGCGAAGGCGGTGTGGGCTCTTCGGGATTCGGGATTCGGGATTCGGGATTCGGCAGGCAAGCACAACTCACGTCCCTTGCGTGCTGTTTGTTTCCAATCGATGGGCGCCAGCAAAATTTTCGGCGCGCTCAGCCTAGCCGCCGTACCTCGCTCACTCCGGGCAGCGCGTCCAGCTTGCCAAGCAGTCCGGACAGCTGGTCGTAATCGCTCACCTTCAGGCGCAAGCGCAGCTGCGCCCTGCCCGTGTCGCGCACGTTGTCGCTATTGATTTCCAGCACGTGCGCGTCTTCCTGGGCGATCAGGTTGGTGATGTCCTTGAGCAGCCAGCGGCGGTCCACCGCGCGCACCTGCACATCGACCTCGTAGCCGGTGCCGGCCTTGCCCCACTCCACCGGCAAGACCCGCTGCGGGTGGGCGGCGGCCAAGCGCGCCAATGCCGCGCAATCGGTGCGATGCACGGTGATGCCGCGGCCGCGGGTGAGGTAACCGGCAATCGGCTCGCCCGCCACGGGTTGGCAACACCGCGCCAGCTGCACCAGCAGGTTGCCCACGCCCTCCACGGTGAATTTGGATTTGCCCAACCCCTCGCGACGCGCAGTCGGCCGCGGGGGCGCCGGTACCGCCGGCTGCGAGGCGGCACGCTCGGCTTCCAGTAATGCGCGGCTGACCTGATTCGGCCCGGTATCGCCCAATGCCACCTGGATATACAAATCGTCGATGGTGTCGGCGTGGAATTTGCGCGTGGCCACGCTCAGATCCGCATGCTGGAGGCCCAGGCGTTTGAGCTCGCGATCGAGCAAATCCTTGCCGGCCTGCACGTTGCGCGCGCGGTCCAGCTTGTGGAACCACGCACGCACCTTGTCGCGCGAACGCCCGCTGGCCAGAAAACCGTTGGAGGCCAGCAACCAGTCGCGGCGCGGGTCCGCTTCCTTCGCGGTCATGATCTCCACACGGTCGCCGCTGCGCAGCCGGTAGGTCAGCGGCACGATGCGGTCGTTGACGCGCGCGCCGCGGCAGCGATGCCCGACCATGGTGTGCACGTGGTACGCAAAATCCAGCGGCGTTGCGCCTTGCGGCAGATCGATCACCTCGCCCTTGGGGGTCAGCGCATACACGCGGTCTTCGATCAGCTCGGCATCCAGCGCGCCGGCCAGTTCGCCGTGCTCGCCTTCCTGCACCTGTTCCAGCAGCTGGCGCATCCACAGAATCTTGCGGTCGAAGGCCTTTTCGCCGCCCTTGCCGCCTTCCTTGTATTTCCAGTGCGCAGCCACGCCGAGTTCGGCCTGGGCGTGCATCTCATGGGTGCGGATCTGGATTTCGATCGTGCGCCCTTCCGGGCCGACCACCGCGGTATGCAGCGAGCGATAATCGTTGGCCTTGGGCCGGGCGATGTAATCGTCGAACTCGCTCGGCACCGGCGCCCACAATGAATGCACAGCGCCCAGCGCGGCGTAACAGGCCGCCACATCGTCGACCATCACCCGCACCGCGCGGATGTCGTATAGCTGATCGAACGACAGCCGCTTCTTCTGCATCTTCCGCCAGATGCTGTAGATGTGTTTGGGCCGCCCGCTGACGTCTGCGCGCAGGCCCTGCTGGGCGAGCGCCGCCGACAAGGTGCGCTTGACCGCTTCCAGATAGCGCTCGCGCGCCACGCGGGTTTCGTCCACTTCGCGGGCGATGCGGCGATAGGTGTCAGGCTCCAGATGCCGGAACGCCAGATCTTCCAGCTCCCACTTCACCTGCCAGATGCCCAGCCGGTTCGCCAGCGGCGCGTGGATGTCGCGCGTGAGTTGGGCCAGTGCATGGCGCTGTTCTTTACTGAGACGGTCGGCCACACGCATGCGCGACAGCTGCCGCGCCAACAGGATCGGCACCACGCGCAGGTCGTGGATGATGGAAAGCAGCAGTCGCCGCAACCCTTCGCTGTTGCGCCCGGCCTCGCGCCCGGCATGCAGCGCCCAGACCTGATCGGCTGCATCCAGGCCATCCAGCAATCCTTCCACTGCCACCCGCCGCTCCGCCGGCTGCCACGGCAGGTCGGTCACCGCGCCGCGCAGCGCGGGCAGATCGAACAGCAATGCTGCAATCAATGTGGCCTCGTCGGCCGCCAGCAGCGCCAGTGCGTCCAGGGTGTCGCCAAGCAGGGCCCACGGCACGTTATCGGTCTGCGCGGGCGGCAGCTCCTGCCAGGCCCGCGCCAACGCTTCGCGCAATGCCGGGGAAATGGAGGCCACGGCCGGGCGCTGCAACAAAGCCTGCAGGCGATCGAATGAGGAACTGGTCACAACAGTGGACACGGTGGCGGGCACCAACAGATGGCTGATGACTACGGTAACGTGCGCGTCACCTTCTCCACAACGCGTGGTGGTACCGCGTTCGCAATGCGAGAAGGGTCTGGTGCTTATGCCAGGTTCACCCGGCAACGTCTTGATTCATAACCGCTCGGCCTGGAAAGCGGAATAGCGCCGCAAACGAAAATCGGCACCGACGCATTTTTTTACATGCCCTTTACAACTGCGCCAAACCGCCTGCCTATGCTCAGGCCACTTCGCCGGTTGCATCCAGCAACCCGCGACGTTTTCCCAACTGCGAGGTAGCCGAATGAAGACCTGGAAGAAGCCTGTCGTTCGTGAAGTCAATTGTGGCGCCGAAATCAACTGCTACGTCTCCGGCGAGTTTTGATCCTGCACGTTTCATACTCACCTTGCCGCCTTCCGTGTGATGCATGACCGGCAGTTGCCGGCAGATTTAGGTCACAGCTCTCCATGCGCATCATTGTTTTGGGATCGGCGGCCGGCGGTGGGCACCCGCAGTGGAATTGCCATACACCCGCGAGTCTGCGGGCGTGGCAGCAAGCAGACGGTGCCCAACGTCGTACCCAGGCCAGCATCGCGGTCAGCGCAGACGGCGAGCGTTGGGTGCTGATCAACGCCTCACCCGATTTCCGCCAACAAATTCTCGCAACGCCTGCCCTGTGGCCGCAGCAGGGACTACGACATTCGCCGATCAAGGCGGTGCTGCTGACCAGCGGCGAGATCGACCACATCGCGGGGCTACTCTCGATGCGCGAAAGCCAGCCGTTCGCGCTGCATGCCAGCCGCCGCGTGCTGGACTTGCTCGCGCAGAATCCGATCTTCGACGCCGTGAACCCGCAGTACGTGAGCCGGCAGCCATTCACGCTGAACGCGCCACTGACAGTAAGCGGGCTGCAGCTGACCCCATTCTCTGTGCCCGGCAAGGTGCCGTTGTTCATGGAATCGCGCAGCGGCGGCGATCTGGCTGGCTCTCAAGAAGAAACACTTGGGCTCACCATCGACGATAGCCAGCACCGCGTGCATTACATCCCCGGTTGCGCGGCGATGACCGACGCCTTGCGCGCCCGACTGCACGGCGCCGAGCTGGTGTTCTTCGATGGCACGCTATGGCGCGACGACGAAATGGTGCAGCTAGGCATCAGCCAGAAAACCGGCCAACGCATGGGCCATATGAGCATCGACGGCCCTGAGGGAACGATCGCCGCATTCGCGCCGTTGAACGTGGCGCGCAAAATCTTCATCCATCTCAACACCACCAATCCCGTGCTCAACACCCAGTCGCCCGAGTTCGCCACCGCGCGTGCCAGCGGTTGGGAAGTTGCCCACGACGGCCTGGAGATCGCTCTGTGAGTGCGCTGCTCAGCCCCGATCAACTGGAAGCAGACCTGCGTGCCATCGGTGCGCGTCTGTATCACGACCAGCATCCATTCCATGCGCTGTTGCATCACGGCAAGCTCGATCGTGGGCAGGTGCAGGCCTGGGCCTTGAACCGCTTCGAATACCAGCGCTGCATTCCATTGAAGGACGCCGCGATCCTGGCGCGCATGGAAGACCCGGCGCTGCGGCGGATCTGGCGCCAACGCATCGTCGATCACGACGGCAACAGCGCCACCGATGGCGGCATCGCGCGCTGGCTGCATCTGACCGACGCGCTGGGCCTGGACCGCACGCTGGTGGAATCCGGGCGCGCGCTGCTGCCCGGTACCCGCTTTGCGGTGCAGGCGTATCTGCAGTTCGTAAGCGAAAAAAGCCTGCTCGAAGCGATCGCCTCGTCGCTGACCGAACTCTTCGCGCCCAACATCATCGGCCAGCGCGTGGCCGGCATGCTCAAGCATTACGACTTCGTGTCGTCCGACGCGCTGGCCTATTTCGAGCATCGTTTGACCGAGGCGCCACGCGATTCGGATTTCGCGCTGGATTACGTCAAGCAACATGCCGATACGGTCGAAAAGCAAGCGCTGGTCAAGGCAGCCCTGCACTTCAAGTGCTCGGTGCTGTGGGCGCAGTTGGATGCATTGCATGTGGCCTACGTGACCCCAGGCATCGTGTGGCCGGATGCCTTCGTGCCGGACCGCGACGCCAGCCGGGTCGCAGCGTGAGCAGCATTACTCGCGATAGCCAGCCGGCCCTGCGTGCAGGCGTGCGCTTGCAGCACGACCGCACACGTGATCAGTGGGTGCTGCTCGCACCCGAACGCGTGGTCGAGCTGGACGAGATCGCATTATGGATCCCATTCGTTCGCGCACGCCAAGTCCTGCCCGCGAGCTTCTGCCCGGACCCCAACCGGATAGGGTTCAGCCGACTGCAGATCGGGGGGGGGCTCCGCCTGCTGGCGGCCCCCTGGATGGCTTGCCCGCTCGGCGGACGATGTCCCGGACCCGGCTGCCATCTCCCCCTGCGCCCTCGCCTGCGTTCTCGGCGGGCAGCTTCAGCGATCTGCTCCGTCAGTTCGATCCGTCGCTTCTTGATACATCGCTTCTTGATTCGATGCCTGCCGTCGGCACGCCGCATACAGCGGCTGCCCCAGCAGAGTGGGATGAGGTGCAATCGGGTCTGCGTGCAGCCGATGACCCGCCACCCACCGTGCGTGTCGCTGTCACTGCCGCGCGGCCGCCGCGCGCCAAGCCGGCCCCGCGACGGCGTGCGGCGCAACCCTCCGACGCTTCGCCGGCCGCGCAGGTGGATCTACGCACGCTCGGCTACAGTCAGCAGCAGCAAGAGAAGATCAAACCGAAGGTGCGTTCGACAGTGGCGCAGCACCACGAGGCACTGGTGGGCCATGGGTTTACACACGCGCACATCGTTGCGCTCAGCCAACACCCGGCAGCGTTAGGGACCGTCGCTGTCACGTATCAGCACATAATCACGGCGTTGCCAGAGGCGACACACGAAGACATCGTTGGCGTCGGCAAACAGTGGTCCGGCGCACGCGCCCTGGAGGCCTTGTTCACGAAGGCGGGGGAGTTGAGAGGTCCGCCGTTACAGTTGGACACAGGCCAACTTCTCAAGATTGCAAAACGTGGCGGCGTGACCGCAGTGGAGGCAGTGCATGCATCGCGCAATGCACTGACGGGTGCCCCCCTGAACCTGACCCCGGACCAAGTGGTGGCCATCGCCAGCCACGATGGCGGCAAGCAGGCACTGGAGACGGTGCAGCGGCTGTTGCCGGTGCTGTGCCAGGCCCATGGCCTGACCCCGGCGCAGGTGGTGGCCATCGCCAGCCACGATGGCGGCAAGCAGGCGCTGGAGACGGTGCAGCGGCTGTTGCCGGTGCTGTGCCAGGCCCATGGTCTGACCCCGGCGCAGGTGGTGGCCATCGCCAGCAATAACGGCGGCAAGCAGGCGCTGGAGACGGTGCAGCGGCTGTTGCCGGTGCTGTGCCAGGCCCATGGCCTGACCCCGGACCAGGTGGTGGCCATCGCCAGCAATAACGGCGGCAAGCAGGCGCTGGAGACGGTGCAGCGGCTGTTGCCGGTGCTGTGCCAGGCCCATGGCCTGACCCCAGACCAGGTGGTGGCCATCGCCAGCAATAGTGGCGGCAAGCAGGCGCTGGAGACGGTGCAGCGGCTGTTGCCGGTGCTGTGCCAGGCCCATGGCCTGACCCCGGACCAGGTCGTGGCCATCGCCAGCAATGGCGGCGGCAAGCAGGCGCTGGAGACGGTGCAGCGGCTGTTGCCGGTGCTGTGCCAGGCCCATGGCCTGACCCCGGACCAGGTGGTGGCCATCGCCAGCCACGATGGCGGCAAGCAGGCGCTGGAGACGGTGCAGCGGCTGTTGCCGGTGCTGTGCCAGGCCCATGGCCTGACCCCGGCGCAGGTGGTGGCCATCGCCAGCAGTGGCGGCAAGCAGGCGCTGGAGACGGTGCAGCGGCTGTTGCCGGTGCTGTGCCAGGACCATGGCCTGACCCCGGACCAGGTGGTGGCCATCGCCAGCCATGGCGGCAGCAAGCAGGCGCTGGAGACGGTGCAGCGGCTGTTGCCGGTGCTGTGCCAGGCCCATGGCCTGACCCCGGACCAGGTGGTGGCCATCGCCAGCCACGATGGCGGCAAGCAGGCGCTGGAGACGGTGCAGCGGCTGTTGCCGGTGCTGTGCCAGGCCCATGGCCTGACCCCGGCGCAGGCGGTGGCCATCGCCAGCAATGGCGGCGGCAAGCAGGCGCTGGAGACGGTGCAACGGCTGTTGCCGGTGCTGTGCCAGGCCCATGGCCTGACCCCGGACCAGGTGGTGGCCATCGCCAGCAATGGCGGCAAGCAGGCGCTGGAGACGGTGCAGCGCCTGTTGCCGGTGCTGTGCCAGGACCATGGCCTGACCCCGGACCAGGTCGTGGCCATCGCCAGCCACGATGGCGGCAAGCAGGCGCTGGCGACGGTGCAGCGGCTGTTGCCGGTGCTGTGCCAGGCCCATGGCCTGACCCCGGACCAGGTCGTGGCCATCGCCAGCCACGATGGCGGCAAGCAGGCGCTGGAGACGGTGCAGCGGCTGTTGCCGGTGCTGTGCCAGGACCATGGCCTGACCCCGGACCAGGTGGTGGCCATCGCCAGCCACGATGGCGGCAAGCAGGCGCTGGAGACGGTGCAGCGGCTGTTGCCGGTGCTGTGCCAGGACCATGGCCTGACCCCGGACCAGGTGGTGGCCATCGCCAGCAATGGCGGCAAGCAGGCGCTGGAGACGGTGCAGCGGCTGTTGCCGGTGCTGTGCCAGGACCATGGCCTGACCCCGGACCAGGTGGTGGCCATCGCCAACAATAACGGCGGCAAGCAGGCGCTGGAGACGGTGCAGCGGCTGTTGCCGGTGCTGTGCCAGGACCATGGCCTGACCCCGGACCAGGTCGTGGCCATCGCCAGTAATCAGGTGGTGGCCATCGCCAGTAATATTGGCGGCAAGCAGGCGCTGGAGACGGTGCAGCGGCTGTTGCCGGTGCTGTGCCAGGACCATGGCCTGACCCCGGACCAGGTCGTGGCCATCGCCAGCAATAACGGCGGCAAGCAGGCGCTGGAGACGGTGCAGCGGCTGTTGCCGGTGCTGTGCCAGGACCATGGCCTGACCCCGGACCAGGTCGTGGCCATCGCCAGCCACGATGGCGGCAAGCAGGCGCTGGAGACGGTGCAGCGGCTGTTGCCGGTGCTGTGCCAGGACCATGGCCTGACCCCGGCGCAGGTGGTGGCCATCGCCAGCCATATTGGCGGCAAGCAGGCGCTGGAGACGGTGCAGCGGCTGTTGCCGGTGCTGTGCCAGGACCATGGCCTGACCCTGGACCAGGTGGTGGCCATTGCCAGCAATGACGGCAGCAAGCAGGCGCTGGAGACGGTGCAGCGGCTGTTGCCGGTGCTGTGCCAAGACCATGGCCTGACCCCGGACCAGGTCGTGGCCATCGCCAGCCACGATGGCGGCAAGCAGGCGCTGGAGACGGTGCAGCGGCTGTTGCCGGTGCTGTGCCAGGACCATGGCCTGACCCCGGACCAGGTCGTGGCCATCGCCAGCCATGGCGGCGGCAAGCAGGCGCTGGAGACGGTGCAACGGCTGTTGCCGGTGCTGTGCCAGGACCATGGCCTGACCTCGGCCCAGGTCGTGGCCATCGCCAACAATAACGGCGGCAAGCAGGCGCTGGAGACGGTGCAGCGGCTGTTGCCGGTGCTGTGCCAGGACCATGGCCTGACCCCGGACCAGGTCGTGGCCATCGCCAGCCATGGCGGCGGCAAGCAGGCGCTGGAGACGGTGCAGCGGCTGTTGCCGGTGCTGTGCCAGGACCATGGCCTGACCCCGGACCAGGTCGTGGCCATCGCCAGCAATGGCGGCAAGCAGGCGCTGGAGAGCATTGTTGCCCAGTTATCTCGCCCTGATCCGGCGTTGGCCGCGTTGACCAACGACCACCTCGTCGCCTTGGCCTGCCTCGGCGGACGTCCTGCCCTGGATGCAGTGAAAAAGGGATTGCCGCACGCGCCGGAATTGATCAGAAGAATCAATCGCCGCATTCCCGAACGCACGTCCCATCACGTTCCCGACCTCGCGCACGTGGTGCGCGTGCTTGGTTTTTTCCAGAGCCACTCCCACCCAGCGCAAGCATTCGATGACGCCATGACGCAGTTCGGGATGAGCAGGAACGGGTTGGTACAGCTCTTTCGCAGAGTGGGCGTCACCGAACTCGAAGCCCGCGGTGGAACGCTCCCCCCAGCCTCACAGCGTTGGGACCGTATCCTCCAGGCATCAGGGATGAAAAGGGCCAAACCGTCCCCTACTTCAGCTCAAACACCGGATCAGGCGTCTTTGCATGCATTCGCCGATTCGCTGGAGCGTGACCTTGATGCGCCTAGCCCAATGCACGAGGGAGATCAGACAGGGGCAAGCAGCCGTAAACGGTCCCGATCGGATCGTGCTGTCACCGGCCCCTCCGCACAGCACTCTTTCGAGGTGCGCGTTCCCGAACAGCACGATGCGCTGCATTTGCCCCTCAGCTGGAGGGTAAAACGCCCGCGTACCAGGATCGGGGGCGGCCTCCCGGATCCTGGTACGCCCATCGCTGCCGACCTGGCAGCGTCCAGCACCGTGCTGTGGGAACAAGATGCGGCCCCCTTCGCAGGGGCAGCGGATGATTTCCCGGCATTCAACGAAGAGGAGCTCGCATGGTTGATGGAGCTATTGCCTCAGTCAGGCTCAGTCGGAGGGACGATCTGAGGTGGTCGCGCAACGCTACGACGGCACGCGCTCGCTGGCACAGATCGCACAGGAGCTGGCTGCAGAGTTCGATGCGGACGCGGCGGATATCGAAGCCGACGTGATCGAACTCACCGCCACCCTGCAGCAGAAACGTCTGCTGCGGCTATGACCACTGCGCCGCCACCGCTGTCGGTGTTGCTGGAACTGACCCACCGCTGCCCGTTGGCGTGCCCGTATTGCTCCAACCCGATTGCGCTGGCCGCGCTGCGTGAAGAAATGGACACCGCCGGCTGGCGCTCCTTGCTGGAGCAGGCCGCCGAGATGGGTGTGCTGCAAGCGCATTTTTCCGGTGGCGAACCGATGCTGCGCAAGGATCTGCCCGAGCTGGTGGCGCATGCGCGCACGTTGGGGCTGTACAGCAATCTGATCACCTCCGGTGTCGCTGGCGGCGAGCCGATGCTGGACCAACTGCAGGCAGCCGGGCTGGAACACGTGCAGTTGAGCGTGCAGGACGTGGATCCAGCCGGCGCCGACCGCATCGCGGGCTACCGCAATAGCCTGCCGAAGAAGCGCGACTTCGCTGCAGCCGTACGCGCGCGCGGCCTGCCGCTGACGATCAACGCGGTGCTGCACCGTCATAACGCCGAGCGCGTGCCGGGCATGATCGCGCTGGCGCTGGAATGGCAGGCCGAGCGCATCGAAGTGGCGCACACCCAGTACTACGGCTGGGGCCTGCGTAATCGCGCTGCGCTCATGCCCAGCCGCGAGCAACTGATGGCCACCATCGACGCGGTGGACACCGCGCGTCGCGAGCTCGGCGACAGCCTGGCAATCGATTTCGTCACTCCCGATTACTACGCGCGCCAGCCCAAGCCCTGCATGGGCGGCTGGGGCCAGCGCTTCGTCAATATTTCTCCGCGCGGGGATGTGCTGCCCTGCCATGCCGCCGAAACCATCGAGGGCATGCGCTTCGACAATCTGCGCGAGCGCGCGCTGGCCGATATCTGGAACAACGGCGAGGCGTTCGTGCGCTTCCGTGGCACCGCGTGGATGCCGGAGGTCTGCCAGGGCTGCCCCAAGCGCGAGATCGACTGGGGCGGCTGCCGCTGCCAGGCGCTGGCGCTCAGCGGCAATGCCGCCACGCTGGACCCGGTGTGCGAACGTTCGCCCGCACATGCACAGGTACGCGCGACTGCCGAGCGTGAGGCGGCAGCGCCGGCGCCGGAGTTCATCTACCGCCGCCCCGAACGCCCGGCCCCAGCCACCGCCGACACGCTGGAGTAAGCCGCATCGGCCCGCGTCAACAGCGTCTACACTAGCCGCGTCTTCTTCCTTGGATGGCTTCCATGTCGCGCGTGCGCCGCATTCCCTTGCTGGTCTGTCTGACCCTGGCATTGCATGCCGCCCCCGCCCTGGCGCAACGCGCGGTGCAAGGCGATCTGCAATCGCAAATGAGCGCCGAACAATTCAAGGCCGCCGGCCTGGACAAGCTCAATGCCAGCGAGCTGGCCGCGCTCAATGACTGGCTGCAAGGCAAGGTCGCCAAGGAGGCCGCGGTGGTGGTCGAACAGGCCAAGGAAGCCGGGCGCCAGGAAGTGATCGTCAAGAACCGCGGTTTCTTCGACTTCGGCAGCAAGGAGCCGATCGAGAGCACGTTGGTTGGCGAGTTCAGGGGCTTTTCGAAGGGGAGCGTCTACACGCTGGCGAACGATCAGCAGTGGGAGCAGACCGATGCTGCCAGCCTGTCCGGTGTGCGCAAGGACGCCCCCAAGGTCAAGATCAAGCCGGGTCTGGTCGGCGTGTGGTATCTGCAGATCGAGGGCTACAACACACCGGCAAAGGTGCGGCGGATCAAGTAAGCCCACGAGCTCACATCGCGCGGCTGCCGATGGCGGGCGCCGCGCTTGGAAGTGACACGCGCTACGCGAATCCGGCCGCCACGCGTTGCGCCCGTGACATGCAACTGCCACCGCTGCATTGATCGCCTGCTGCAGAGCAGTGCACGCGCAAGTTAGCGTTGATCCCGGCAGACGAGCCGCAAACCTGGCCGCGACCCCACCACGCTCGGCGCAGCTGAAGCGACGCACGCGATCATCGCACTCAGCATCAGTGAAGACGCAGCCCCTGCGCGACAGCGATAGCTGCGGTGCTCGGTAGCACTAGATACCACGTACACTTCCGCTCACACTGCGCCCAACACACCCAGCTGACGCGCCTGCTGGCCACGTCTTTCCCGCGCGATTGCCCGCAAACACGCGGGCCGCCGCCCGACATACGGAGAATATGCATGTGCCCGATGACCCGTTGCAGCGTCGCCTTGCTGACGTCCCTGATGTTTTTCGCAGGCGTCGCGCCCGCTGATTCAGCCGTTCCTGCCGCGCCACCGGTGGAGCGCTGCGCGCGTGCACCCGAGGTGGGCTTCGCCCAGGCGCTGGTGTGTTACCACGACGCCATCGAACAACAGCCACTGATCTACACGCGCGTTGGCACCAGCAACGTTACCGGTGTCGAGCGGCGCGATTACCTGCTGACCTCGCAAGACTGGTCGCCCGAAGGACTGGTCACGCCGGCACGTTGGCAGCACGACGTGGCGATCTACGTGCCGAAAGAGGCGCTGCCTACCCGCGCTGTGTTGATCTCAACCAACGGCACGCGTCATCCGCTGGATGGCAGCACAGCGCAGCCGTCCAGCGAACTGCCGCCCGAGGCATTGGCGGCCTTGGCGCAGCGCACCCGCACCGTGGTGATCGCGCTCAGCGATATTCCCAACCAAGCGCTCAACTACCAAGGCGATGCCAACCCACGTCGCGAAGATGACAGCGTGGCCTATACCTGGTCGCTGTTTCTGAAAGCGCCGCAGCAACGTATGACCATGCCGCTGCATGTGCCGATGGCCGCTGCGATTGCACGCACCATGAGCCTTGCCGAGCGCGAATTGGCACCGTTGCGAATCCATCGCTTCGTCCTTGCCGGCGCTTCCAAACGCGGTTGGGCCAGCTGGCACGCCACCATCGCCGACCAGCGTGTGGAGGCGGTGGTGCCGTTCGTGATCGACATCCTCAACATGCCGGCAGTGCTGGAGCATATGTCGCGTACTTATGGCGGCAATTGGCCGATTGCCTTCGACGCCTACGCGAAACAGGGCATCACCTCGCAACTGCAGACGCCGGCCTTCGCGCAACTGGTGCAGTTGCAGGATCCACTGCGCTATCTGGACACCCCCTATCGCAAGCGGCTGGCAGTACCCAAGTACATCGTCAATGCCAGCGGCGACGATTTCTTCCTGCCGGACAACACCCAGTTCTTCTACAACGCGCTGCCGGGCATCAAGGCGCTGCGCGTACTGCCCAACAGCGCGCACAACATCCGCGCCTCCATCGTCGACACTCTGGCGCCGTTTATCACGCGGCTGCAACAGCAGCGCCCGCTGCCGCAGGTGAGCGATACCTTGCATCCGGGCAAGGCGCCGCAGATCCGCTTCCGCTCCTCCGAGCCGCCAACGCAGCTGCAGCTGTGGAGCGCGACCAATCCGCAAGCGCGCGACTTTCGCTACGCCTGCGGCATTCGCTACAGCTCCACGCCTATTGCACACGCCAACGGCGGCACGGTCTCGGTGCCGGTCCAGGTTCCGGACGACGGCTGGAGCGCGTACTTCGTCGAAGCCACCTACGCGGATGGGTTTGTTTCCACCAGCCAGACCTATGTGCTCGGCAAGCAGCGCTACCCCACCCAGGCGCCGCCCACCGACCACGCGGCCTGCAGCACGTTGCCTGGGGCGACCAGCGGTGCTGCTGTGCGTTGAAGCACGCTTTGACGTTTCGGGAGTTAGCGACAGCCGACTAAAACGCGTGGCGGCCAGCTGAGCGCAACGCACGCGCTTACCGGGCCCGCCTGGTATTTGACCACGGTGTGCGTTGGACGTATTTGTCCGCCTTGCGCAACGCAGTCCGCACAGACAACGCCAAATTGCACATTTTTTCACTTGAGCACGCCAGCAAGATCGATCCAACCCAACTGATCCATTAACATCGTTGTCACCGACTTCTACACAGGCCCGTACTCGCTGACGGCATCGGCCACCAGACGGACCGAAGGACTGAATGTGGCTGCGATTTCGCGTTCCGCTGACGTCTCTGCTTCGCCCGCTGTCCCGGTTGCTACCAGCTTCATCGCTGCCGATGTCGGCGGCGCGCATGTGCGTCTAGATCATATGGTGCAGGCCAGCGATGCAGCGATCGCGCTATCGCATTACCGCAGCTATCGCTGCGCCGAACACGCCAGTCTGGAAGCCATCCTCGGGGACTTTCTGCAGCAACAGCGTGCTGTCGATGCGGTGGTGATCGCCAACGCCGGCGTGGCACTGGACGATGGCAGCTTCCTCTCAGCAACACCCTGCCGTGGACGATCTCGCCAAGCCGCATCGGCGCCGCGCTCACGGTGCGCAACGTGCACCTGGTCAACGACTTCGACGCAGTCGCCTACCCGGCACCGCAGATGGAACAACGGGCCGTGCTGCAACTGAGCGGGCCTACGCCGCGCCACGCCCGCACCACCGGGCCGATTCTGGTGGTCGGCCCCGGCACGGGTTTGGGGGCAGCAGTGTGGATCGATGCCACGCCGCGCGCGATCTCGTGCTGGCCACCGAAGCCGGTCAGCTCGCGCTGGCCGGCACGCGTGAGCAAGAACGCGCATTGCTGCAACTCCTGTTACGCGGCCGGCACTATCTGCCGCTTGAGCACGTACTCTCCGGCCCGGGTCTGCTGCATCTGGATCACGCCGTGTGCGAGCTGCATGCCGCAGCACCGCGTCATCGCCTGCCCGCCGCCGTGACGCACGCGGCGCTGTACGAAGACGATGCGCTGGCGCGCGCATGATTGCAGCTTTTTTTGCGGCCTGCTTGGAAGCGCGGTCGGCGACATGGCGCTGGCCTGCGACGCTGCCGGCGGTATCTATCTGGCTGATGGTTTCCTGCCGACGATCGGCCAGTTCCTGGCCGGCAGCACATTCGCCGAACGCTTTCTGGCCAAGGGCAACATGCGCGCAGTGCTCGAACGTATCCCGATCAGGTTGGTCGAGCACGGGCAACTGGGCGTGCTTGGCGCGGCGAACTGGTATCTGCAACACCATACTCACCTGGCGTAAGCGATCCACTACGCGCTCTACCCCGAGCACGCGTCTGCAAGACCCGCATCCGGCGAGCAGCAGCCCGCCGTCCATCCCTGTGCGTGATGAGGAGAGACATCATGAAATACAGCACGACCCTGCTGCCCAGCGCCATTGCAATGTCGCTGGCATTCGCTGCGCAAGCCCAGGACAGCGCTGGTGCGCAAGCCACCGATCTGGACGCCGTCCAGGTGGTCGGCATCCGTGCCAGCCTGGAAAAATCGCTCGATACCAAACGCAACAACACCGGCATTTCCGAGGCGATCACCGCCGAGGACATCGGCAAATTCCCAAGTACCAACGTGGCCGAAGCGCTCTCGCAGATTCCCGGCGTCACCTTGGACAGACGCTTCGGGCAAGGCGAGCGCGTGAGTATCGACGGCACCGACCCCAGCCTCAATCTGTCGTTCCTGGATGGGCACCCGCTCGCACAGGCGATCTGGTTGTACGGCGAACAGCCCAGCCGCGGTTTCGATTACACCTTGCTGGCCCCGCAGATCCTGGGCCGTGCAGAAATCCTCAAGTCGTCCGAAGCGCGCCTCACCGAAGGCAGCCTGGGCGGCACGGTGCTGATGCATACACGACAGCCGTTGGATCTGAAGGTCAACGAAGTGGCCGCGTCCATCGGCTACAGCGATAGCGACCAAGCCAGTCAGGACAAACCAAACGCCGCACTGCTCTACAGCTGGAAGAACGCGGCCGAGACCTTCGGCATCGCAGTGTCGGCGCAGCATTACGAAGAACGCGTGGACCGCCGCGGCATGGAAGTCTTTGGCTATGTACCGGCCAGGACCTTCGCCAATGCCGCAGGTGGCGTGCCGGCCGATGCGGATGTGCCGAACTCCATCAACGCGGCCTGGTTCCAGCAGGATCGCGAGCGCGATAGTGCCGTGGTCAACCTGCAGCTCACGCCCAGCGATGCGCTGGAGTTCAATCTAAGCGGCCTGTACATCAACGAAAACTTCGACAACTACAACCAGTCGATGTACAGCTTTCTCACTTGGAATCCCGGGACGGTGGCCGCGGTGGACCAGCTCGGCGGCGTCCGTAACGGGGTGGTCACCAGTGGTCACTCCAGTGCCAATGCCAATGCCAATGCCAATGCCAATGCCAATGCCAATGCCAATGCCAATGCCAGTGCCAATGCCAATGCCAATGCCAGCCCGCTAGGCGGCACGGTGATCTACGACAACAACGTACGCGAATCGGAAGTAACCACTAAAGGGCTGGACTTGCGCGGTGCCTTCCGCGGCGACGTTTGGGGTTTAAATGGACAGGTGGGACAGAGCAAGTCCGAGAACAACGATCTCTCGCAATACTTCATCGAGCCGTTCTACAACGGCGGTTTCAGCTGGGACACCCGCCGCGGCATCCGCTTCGACGATCCGGCGGCGGCACGCGACCCAGCCAACTGGGGTTCGGCCGGCGGCTGGTTCGGCAACAAAGGTATTTTTTCCACCGAGAGCAAAGACACGTACGGCCAGCTGGATTTCAATCTGCAGTTCGATGGGGTATTCAATCAATTGCTGTTCGGCGTGCGCCACGGCAAGCATGACGAGCGCTTCGAACTGAATGTTGATGGCGGCGTCACCCCAGGCAAGTTGGCCGATGTCGGCACCATCGGGCTGACCGATCTGCAGGATTTCTATCCCGATCACGGCCAGCATGTGCAGGCGGGCCGCAACAATGTGCTGAACTGGATCCGCAACAGTCCGATCGACGACAACGCCCCCGACCCGGCCAGCTATCTCAACAATAGCTGGGCGCTGGAGCAGACCAACAACGCGGCCTATGCGCAGCTGAACTTTTCCGGCGGCGGTCTGCGCGGCAATCTCGGCGTGCGCTATGTGGATTCCAAGACTGAAGGCAGCGGCTTCGTCTACAGCGGTACGCCCTCGCTCGCCAACGCCGATAGCCTGTGGCAGACCCGTACCCGCAAGGAAGACTTTCTGCTGCCTTCGCTGACGCTGTCGTACGACACCAGCGACGATTGGGTATTCCGCTTCGCTGCGGCCAAGGTCATCGCCTGGGCACCGTACAACCAGATGGTCAACAACACCTTTCTCAACGACACCACGTTGACCGGCAGCGGCGGCAATGCAGAGCTGTCGCCGTATGAATCCTGGAATTTCAACCTCTCTGCCGAGTACTACTTCGCGCAACAAGCGGTGGTGGCGTGGTCGCTGTTTTACAAGAAGATCAACA
The DNA here is from genome assembly GCF_038405005.1 of Xanthomonas sp. JL1. Taxonomy (NCBI): domain Bacteria; kingdom Pseudomonadati; phylum Pseudomonadota; class Gammaproteobacteria; order Lysobacterales; family Lysobacteraceae; genus Xanthomonas; species Xanthomonas sp. JL1. Next base: position 43,117 of record NZ_JBBYGR010000031.1, read on the forward strand.
ACTACATCGACACCAGCGCCAGCGTGGAACGCCAATACAACGCACTGCGCGATACCGCACCGCAAAGCTGGGCGCAGCTGGTGGGCAGCAATGGCTGTACCGCCGACGGCTATTGCGACTACAGCATCCAGCGGCCGCGCAATGCCGGCGATGGCAAGGTCAAGGGCTTCAACATCTCCTTCCAGCAGCCGTTCGGCGACAGCGGCTTCGGCCTGACCGCCAATTACACCTATGCTGCCGGCGAAAACAACACCGGCGATGCCCTGCCCTATCAATCGCGCAACAGCATCGCCTTCAGCCCGTACTACGAAAAAGGCCCACTCAATGCACGGCTGACCTACAACTGGCGCGACAGCTATCTGGCGGGCGGGTATGTGGCCGGTGCGGCTCCGGCAAGCGTGGACGACTACGCCGAACTCTGCGCCAGCGTCGGCTATGCGTTCAGCCCGAACTGGTCGCTGCAGGTCGACGCGCAGAACCTGTTGGACGAGCAATACCTGCAGTATCTGGGCGACAAGGACCATCTGACCGGCCGCTACAGGAGTGGACGCCGCTACATGGCCAGCCTGCATCTGAAGTTTTAGCGCAGCTGGCAACATGCCCGCGCTCACGGCCAGGCGAGCGCGGCCGATGCTCGGAATCGGCGCGTCTCCCTTGTACGCGCCGGTTCCGAGTGCGCCGTCCACGCCGACCGAGCGACTGCTTGCTACGGTTTATTAGGGCCTGTTAACACATCCGAAGCCCATCAACGACCAGAACGAAGCTGAGGAAGCCAAGGAACATGACATCCAGCTTCTCGAAGCGCGTGAAAATCCGTCGGTAGCCCTTCAAGCGACGGAACAGCCTCTCCACTTCGTTGCGCCGCTTGTACATTTCCTTGTCGTACTCCCAAGGATCGACCCGATTGGACTTGGGCGGAACCACCGGCACGAAGCCAAGATCGAGCGCCAACTGGCGGGTTTCATTGCCTTCGTAAGCGCGATCCATCAGCAGATG
>NZ_JBBYGR010000032.1:0-35112 GCF_038405005.1 Xanthomonas sp. JL1
GGGACAGGGCGGCAGCAACTACTTCCCCGTACTGTTCAAAACGCACTTCCAGTGTCCTATTCAACACAGCTCTCCCGCGCGGCCTGAAGGTCTTCCAATAGTGGCACAAAGGTACGATTATTTGTAACACAGTGGAAGTGGGTAGAGTAACGAAAACTGGCAGTTCCAGCACGCCAAAACCGCAGGTGAGGCCTTGCAATGGATGCGGTCTGGGGGTTTTTCAGGGGCGACTACTTACGCGATCAATTCGCCCGAAGTGGACCGGCTGTACACGCGGCTGTGGACCGATACCAAGACCGGTCGTTGAGCTGCCGTGCGAGATAGAGCGCCTGGCTGCGCTGCGTGGCGAGGCGCTCGTCCGGCGCACTCTCTAACAGAGCAGGCAGATGGTGCCGTGGGGCGCATAGCGACGGCCGTTTTCATCGGGTGACCATCGGTCCAGATGCCACCCGATCGGCGCGTCATGTAACCTGTACTGAGTGGTACAAATATTGTATGGTTGCGCCACCCTCGCTGAAGCCGCTGATCTGACGGATGCAGGGCATGCCTCGCCCCTCACACAGGACGCATCCTTTGAGCAATCACGATCATCAGTCCAATGACGGCCAGTGTTCGGCCACGGATGCGCAGGGCGCCGGCGCGCGCGACGAGCAGGAGTCGCCCAAGCCCTCGCCGTTGAAGAACCCCAAGGTGAAGTGGACGCTGATCCTGGTCGGGGTACTGGTGCTGATCTTGCTGGTGGTGTGGCTGGCCTGTTACCTGATCAAGGGCCGCTACATGCAAGACACCAATAACGCCTATCTGCAGGCCGATTCGGTGGCAGTGGCGCCGCGCGTCAGCGGTTACGTGACCAAGGTGCTGGTGAGCGACAACCAGATCGTGGAGGCCGGCCAGCCGCTGCTGCAGATCGACGACCGCACCTACCAGGCCACCCTGCAGCAGGCCGAAGCCGCCATCGCCGCACGCCAGGCCGATATCGTCGCTGCCACCGCCAATGTCTCCGCGCAGGAGTCGGCGTTGTTGCAGGCACGCACCCAGGTCACTGCCGCGACTGCCACCCTCAGGTTCGCCCAGGCCGAGGTGAAGCGCTTCGCGCCATTGGCCGCCTCAGGCGCCGACACCCACGAGCATCAGGAAAGCCTGCAACATGATCTGGCCCGCGCACGCGCTCAGTACGACGCCGCGCAGGCGCAGGCCAAGGCCGGCGAAAGCCAGATCCAGGCCAGCCGCGCGCAACTGGAACAGGCACAGGCCGGCGTGAAGCAGGCCACCGCCGATGCCGATCAAGCGCGCGTGGCGGTGGAAGACACCCGCCTGACCAGCCGCATCCACGGCCGTGTCGGCGACAAGACCGTGCAGGTGGGTCAGTTCCTCGGCGCCGGCACCCGCACCATGACCATCGTGCCGCAGCAATCGCTGTATCTTGTCGCCAATTTCAAGGAAACCCAGGTCGGCCTGATGCGTCCCGGCCAGCCGGCCGAGATCGAGGTCGATGCGTTGTCCGGCGTAAAACTGCACGGCAAGGTCGAGAGCCTGTCGCCGGGCACCGGCTCGCAGTTCGCCTTGCTGCCGCCGGAAAACGCCACCGGCAACTTCACCAAGGTGGTGCAGCGCGTGCCGGTGCGCATCCGCGTGTTGGCGGGTGACGAGGCGCGCAAGGTGTTGGTTCCGGGCATGTCGGTGGAAGTCACCGTCGACACGCGCTCGGCCAAGGACGCCAAGCAGCGCGCCGAAGAAGAATCCGACCGCGTGCAGGAGCAGGAGCGCGCGCGATGAGCGCAGCGGCCGCCACCGGCCCGCGTGCCGGCGGTAGCGCCCAGCGCGAGAAGGCCGAGCTGGGCGCCTGGTTGGCGGTGCTGGCCGGCACCATCGGCTCGTTCATGGCGACGCTGGATATTTCCATCGTCAATGCGGCATTGCCCACCATCCAGGGCGAAGTCGGTGCCAGCGGCACCGAAGGCACCTGGATCTCCACCGCCTATCTGGTGGCCGAGATCATCATGATTCCGCTGACCGGTTGGTTCGCGCGCACGCTGGGCCTGCGTAACTTCCTGCTGATCTGTGCGGTGATGTTCACTGCGTTCTCGGTGGTGTGCGGGCTGTCGACGTCGCTTTCGATGATGATCATCGGCCGCGTGGGGCAGGGGCTGGCTGGCGGCGCCTTGATTCCGACCGCGCTGACCATCGTCGCCACGCGGCTACCGCCGAGCGAGCAGACCTTGGGCACCGCCCTGTTCGGCATGACCGTGATCATGGGCCCGGTGATCGGCCCGCTGCTCGGCGGCTGGCTCACCGAAAACGTCAGCTGGCACTACGCGTTTTTCATCAACGTGCCGATCTGCGTTGGCTTGGTCGCGCTGCTGCTGCTTGGCCTCAAGCATGAAAAAGGCGACTGGGCCGGACTGCTCAATGCTGATTGGCTGGGCATCTACGGGCTGACCGCCGGTTTGGGCGGGTTGACCGTGGTGCTGGAAGAAGGCCAGCGCGAGCGTTGGTTCGAATCCAGCGAGATCAATACGCTGAGCCTGATTGCGTTGAGCGGATTCATCGCCTTGGTGATCAGCCAGTTCCGGCGCCGGCCTCCGGTGATCCGTCTGTCGCCGCTGGTGCAGCGCAGCTTCGGCGCGGTCTTCATCATGGTGATGGCGGTGGGCATGATCCTGTTCGGCGTCATGTACATGATTCCGCAGTTCCTGGCGGTGATCTCGGGCTACAACACCGAGCAGGCCGGGTATGTGCTGCTGCTGTCCGGGCTGCCGACCGTGCTGCTGATGCCGATGATGCCCAAGCTGCTGGAAATGGTGGACGTGCGCATCTTGGTGATTGCCGGGTTGATCTGTTTTGCCGCTGCCTGTTTCGTCAATCTGACGCTGACCGCGGACACCGTGGGCACGCATTTTGTCGCCGGGCAGTTGCTGCAGGGCTGTGGCCTGGCGCTGGCAATGATGTCGCTCAATCAGGCAGCGATTTCGTCGGTGCCGCCGGAACTGGCGGGCGACGCCTCCGGCTTGTTCAACGCTGGCCGCAACCTGGGAGGCTCGGTCGGTCTGGCGCTGATCTCCACCTTTCAGGAGCGCCGCATGACGTTCCACATCGAAACCATCGGCAGCGCCGTGACCGCCAATTCGTCGCGTGCGCAGGATTTTCTGGCTGGGATCACTGCACAGATGCACGCCAGCGCCAGCGCCGGCGGCGAGGCCGCCATTCGCTCGGTCGCGCAGCTGGCCCGGCTGGTGAAACAGCAGGCCCTGGTGATGACCTATAGCGATCTGTTCTGGATCTTCGGCGTGATCGTGGTCTGCACGATTCCGCTGGCCTTTTTGCTCAAGCCGTTACCCAAGGGGGCGCACCTTGCAATGCACTGATTCCATGCGCCTGATCCGCATGCCACTGGCTGTGGCGTTGAGCACGCTGATGCTTGGTGGCTGCATGCTCGGCCCCAACTACACCAAGCCGCCAGCCGTGGCCGATGCGGCGATGCAGGCGCCGGCCCTGCATCGCGCCAGTGGTGCAGACGTCGTGGCAGCTGCACCGTTGAACCACTGGTGGGAAGAACTGCAGGACCCGACCCTCACCCAGCTGGTCACCCAGGCATTGGCCGACAGCCCCAACCTGCGCGCCGCGCAGGCGCGGTTACGCGCCAACCGCGCGCTGGCACAGCGACGCCGCGCCGAGCGCTTGCCCACGCTCAATGCCAGCGCGCTGTATGCCTACGCCGAGCCGCCGCACACCATCGTCGACACGCTGGGTGGGCTGCAGCAGCAAGGCCAACCCGGTCAGCCGCCGGCTGCCGGCAACCAGGCGCTGGATCTTGAAAAGACCCAGATCTACAGCGCCGGTTTCGATGCGAGCTGGGAGCTGGATGTCTTCGGCCGCCGCCGCCGCGCCGCCGAAGGTGCGCTGGCACAGGCGCAGGCCTCCGAGGCCGAGCTGGCCGATGCGCAAGTGCAGCTGGCCGCCGAAGTCGGGCAGGTCTATCTCAACTACCGCGGCTTGCAGGCGCGCCTGGCCATCGCCGATGCCAACCTGGACAAGATCCGCCAGACGTTGCAGTTGGTGCAGCAACGTCGTGGGCAGGGCGCCGCGTCGGATCTGCAGGTCGAGCAGATCGCCACCCAGGTGCAGCAGCAGCAAGCGCAGCGCCTGCCGCTGGAAATGCAATCGCAAGAAGCGCAGGACCAGCTGGCGCTGATGGTCGGGCGCGCGCCCGGCGCGCTGGATTCCCTGCTGAGCGCGCCGCAGCCGCTGCCGATGTTGCCCACCCAGGTGCGCGTGGACGATGCCGGCGCGTTGATCCGCCGGCGCCCGGACGTGCGCAAGGCCGAGCGTGAGCTGGCCGCGTCCAGTGCGCAGATCGGCGAGGCCTTGAACGGCTATTTCCCGCAGGTGAGTCTGCTGGGCGGGTTGAGTTGGGTCGCCGGCTCGCCGAGCGATTTCAATTCCGATGCGCTGGCCAGGTTTGCGGTGCCGATGCTGCGCTGGTCGATCTTCGATTTCGGCAAGACCCGCGCGCAGGTGGAGCAGGCGCGCGCCAGCAATGCCGGTCGTACGGCAGCGTACGAAGGGACCGTGCTGGCTGCCTTGCAGGATGCCAATTCGGCGTTGGCGCGCTTCGGTTCGGCACGCAAGCAACTGGTGGTCGCACGCCAGGCCGAAGCCTCGGCCACGCGTTCGGCCGGGCTGATGCAGCAACGGCGCGATGCCGGTGCCACCTCGTCCATCGATCTGCTGGATGTGCAACGCCAGCAGTTGTCGGCGCAGGACGCTGCCGCGCAGGCCCAGGTGCAGTTGCTGGTGAATTACGTGGCCCTGCAGAAGAGTCTGGGGCTGGGCTGGAGCGAGCAGGCGCAGGAGGCACGCTGAGCGCCGCTGGCAAAGCGACTGCGCGACTGCCGGGCGAGCGTGGCTCGGGCACGACGGGTTCAAGCGCGCCGCCGCGCTCGGGTTTTGCCATGATGGTCGTCGGTCGCTGTTGTGCTGGTCTGCATTGGGAGGAGTGAGGAGTTCGATGGCATCCACCGAGACCACGCCGCAGCCGCATGTTGCCCCTTACGACAGCGGTTATCTCAGCATTAGCGAGGTCCGCAAGGAGTTCGATGGATTCGTTGCCGTGGACGCTGTCAGCCTGCAGATCCGCAAGGGCGAAATGTTCGCGTTGCTGGGAGGCTCGGGCAGTGGCAAATCCACGCTGCTGCGTTGTCTTGCGGGGTTCGACCGGCCAAGCAGTGGGCGCATCGTTCTGGACGGTCAGCCCATCGATGCGCTGCCGCCGTACGAACGCCCGATCAATATGATGTTCCAGTCGTATGCGCTGTTTCCGCATATGAGCGTGGAGCAGAACATCGCCTTCGGCCTGAAACAGGAAGGCTTGTCCAAGGCTGCGATCGCCGCCCGTGTCGGCGAGATGCTCGAGCTGGTGCAGCTTGGCGCGCTGGCCAAGCGCAAGCCGCATCTGCTCTCCGGCGGGCAGCAGCAACGCGTGGCCCTGGCGCGCTCGCTGGCCAAGCGGCCCAAGCTGTTGTTGCTGGACGAACCGATGGGCGCGCTGGACAAGAAGCTGCGCTCGCAGATGCAGCTGGAGCTGGTCAACATCATCGAAACCTCCGGCGTCACCTGCGTCATGCTGACCCACGATCAGGAAGAGGCCATGACGATGGCCACCCGCATCGCGCTGATGGACCAGGGCTGGATTCAACAAGTCGGCACGCCCGACGAAATCTACGAGCAGCCAGCGAATCGCTTTGCGGCCGAGTTCATCGGCTCGGTCAATCTGATCGATGCGGTCATCGCCGACGACGCGCCCGATTACGTCGGCTTGAAGACCTCTGCGTTCGATGCCTGCATCCGCATCGGTCACGGCATCACCGGCTTCGAAGGGCAGGCGGTGGCGTTCGCGCTGCGCCCGGAAAAGCTCGCCATCGGCAAGGACGAGCCGACGCAGGCGTGCAACAAGGCGCAGGGCGTGATCGAGGACATCGCCTATTTCGGCAGCCATTCGGTGTATCACGTGCGCCTGCCCAGCGGGATCAAGCTGATGGCCAACTTCGCCAATCGCCAGCGCTGGGCCAGCGAAGCGCTGACCTGGGGCGACACCGTGTGGGTGGGCTGGGGCGAAGACGACGGCGTAGTGCTCACCGTTATACACGCCAATCGCCGCCTACATCGGCATCGTGTACTGCTATTTGCCGTTCATGGTGTTGCCGCTGTACGCCAACCTGGTCAAGCACGACAACCGTCTGCTCGAAGCCGCCTATGACCTGGGTGCGCGGCCGTGGCAGGCGTTCGTGCGCATCACCTTGCCGCTGTCGCGCAACGGCATCGTGGCCGGCTGCATGCTGGTGATGATTCCGGCGGTGGGCGAATTCGTCATCCCGGAAATGCTGGGCGGGCCGAACACCTTGATGATCGGCCGCGTGCTGTGGGGCGAGTTTTTCAACAACCGCGACTGGCCGGCGGCAGCGGCCGTGGCCGTGGCCACGGTGATGTTGCTGCTGCTGTTGTTGCCGATCCTGATCTTCCACCGCTACCAGCAGCGTGAGCTGGAAGGGCGGCTGACATGATGCGCGCCTCGCGCGGTGGGCGCCTGCTCGGCGCCAGTGTGCTCGTGCTGGGTTTCGGGTTCCTGTATCTGCCGATCCCTGCTGTTGATGGTGTATTCGTTCAACGCCTCGCGTCTGGCGACGGTATGGGGCGGATTCTCGACCAAGTGGTACGGCCAATTGCTGCACGACCGGCAATTGCTCGACGCAGCCTGGGTCAGCCTGAAGGTGGCGTTCTGGACGGCCTGCGCATCGACGGTGCTGGGCACGATGGCCGCCATGGCAATGGTGCGCATGCGGCGTTTCCCCGGCAAGACCCTGTTCGGCGCACTGATCACCGCGCCGCTGGTGATGCCCGAAGTCATCATCGGTTTGTCGATCCTGCTGTTGCTGGTGTCCATGGGCGGCGTGCTCGGCACCGCGCCGCGCGGCGCGGTGGCGATCTGGATGGCGCATGTCACCTTCACCGTATTGTTTGTGACCGTGGTGATCTCTTCGCGGCTGCAGGAGCTGGACCGCTCGCTGGAAGAAGCCGCGATGGATCTCGGTGCCACACCGTTGAAGGTATTTTTTCTGATCACCTTGCCGATCATCGCGCCGGCCCTGGCATCGGGCTGGCTGCTGGCCTTTACGTTGTCGCTGGACGATGTGGTGATCGCCAGTTTCCTGGCCGGGCCCAGTTCCACCACCTTGCCGATCAAGGTGTTCTCGTCGGTGCGCCTGGGCATCAGCCCGAAGATCAACGCCCTGGCCACGGTGATGGTGCTGGCGGTGTCGGTGGCTGCGGTGATCGGCTGGTGGTTGCTGGCGCGCAGCAAAAAACGTCGCCTGCGCGATGCGCAACTGGCGCAACAAGCGATTGCCTGAGCGCACGCCCGCGTTGACGTGGCCAATGCACCCGACCAATCGGCGGCCAGAAAGACGCAGCGCCTGAGCGACCGACGTGGGCCAAGGCGGCAGGTCGCGTCAGAACGCTTACCGCACCTGCCGGCCCACGCGTGCAACCGTTCAATCAGCGGCGCTTACCTGGTTGGTGGCGTGTAACCGCTGTTCCAGGGCTGCGGCTTGGTGAGGTAGCACTGATATTCGGCACTGATGTTGTAGCCGTGTTGCTCGACGCTGGGTTGTTCGTCGGCGCGGTTTCTGCCGTTGTCCTTGTCGCCATCCTTGGACTTGCGCTTGTCTGGAAAGATCGTGACCGTGTTCGGCGACGAACGCACGGTGATGAGTTGGCGGATCGCGGTGTCTGCGCAAGCGCGCCGTGCGTCTTCCTCGCAGGGTTGCGTGGGATCGGGCATCAGGCTGGTGCAGTGCACGGTGACAAACCCGGCCGGACCGGGCCGCGGGCCACGCAGCAGGTCCTGGACGAAGGCGCATCCAGGTAGGCACGCGCTGGTGCGAGGTACAACCAGAACACTGAGATTCCGGTGCATTGTGGTCATCCTCCATGAATGTGCGCCAATCACGCGATGCCATAGCACTTTGTGCGGTTGGCGGGGCAGTCCTGGTTCCATTACGTTGTTCTGCAGGCGGCATTTGCGATGCCATGCGATGTCGCGTTGTACGGCAGAGATGCGTCGTTGCGTCGCGCCGCCAGCAAACACAGCGTTGCAGCGATTTCAGGGGGTTGTGACGCGGCTACAACTTTCCGGTGACTAGCATGGCCGTCCTGCTATTGGAGAACGCCATGTCCTACGACACCGTCAACCCGACTAGTGGCCAGGTCGAGCACACTCAGCAGACCATGGATGCCGCCGCCATCGAAGCGCGTCTGGCCGCATCCGCCAAGGCATTTCCGGCCTGGGCCGCGTTGCCGCTGGGCGAGCGTGGCGCGTTGCTGCGCCGCGTCGGCGAAGAGCTGACCAAGCGACGCGACGACCTGCAGCGCATCATGACCGCCGAGATGGGCAAGCTGCGCCGCGAGGCGCTGGCCGAGGTCGACAAGTGCGCACAGGCCTGCGCGTATTACGCCGAACACGCCGCCGCGTATCTGGCGCCGCGCGACATTCCTACCGAAGCGCAATCCAGCTACGTGCGCTACGAACCGTTGGGCTGCGTCTTCGCGGTGATGCCGTGGAATTTTCCGTTGTGGCAAGCCTTCCGCTTTCTGGCCCCCAGCCTGATGGCCGGCAATGTGTCGTTGCTCAAGCACGCCAGCAATGTGCCGCGCTGCGCCGATGTCATGAAGGAGGTACTGGACGCCGCCGGGATTCCGCCAGGCGTGTTCGATGTGCTGCATATCGATAACGACCAGGCCGCCGATGTCGTGCGCGACGACCGTATCGCCGCGGTGACGTTGACCGGCAGCGAACGCGCCGGCCGCTCGCTGGCCGCAAACGCGGGCGACCAGCTGAAGAAGTGCGTGATGGAACTCGGCGGCAGCGATGCCTTCGTGGTGCTGGAAGACGCCGATCTGGAGCACACCGTGCAATCGGCCGTGCAGTCGCGCTTCGACAACAGCGGGCAGACCTGCATCGCCGCCAAGCGTTTCATCGTGGTGGATGCGATTGCCGACCAGTTCATCGAACGCTTCGTCGCCGCGGCAGCCAAGCGCGTCGTCGGCGACCCGCAGCAAGAGAGCACCACACTGGCGCCGATGGCGCGTGCCGACCTGCGCGACGAACTGCACAAGCAGGTGCAGGCCAGCGTGGCGAAGGGTGCCAAGGTCTTGCTGGGCGGCGAACCGGTCGCCGGCTCGCATGCCGGTTATCCGGCGACGATCCTCGACAATGTCGCACCTGGCATGCCGGCATACGACGAAGAGTTCTTCGGCCCGGTCGCCTCGATCATTCGGGTTGCTGATGAAGCAGAAGCGGTGCGCGTGGCCAACGACACCACCTTCGGCCTGGGCGGCAGCGTGTGGACGGCAGATGCCAAACGCGGCGAGCGCGTGGCGCAGCAGTTGCAGTGCGGGGCGGCATTCGTCAATTCAGTGGTCAAGAGCGATGTGCGCTTGCCCTTCGGCGGCATCAAGCGTTCCGGCTTCGGCCGCGAGCTGGCCGATCACGGCATCCACGAATTCATGAACATCAAGACGATTTATGTGGCGTGACGGCCGGGAGTTGAGATTCGGGAGTGGGGATTGGTAAGAGCAGACGATCGCGACTTACGGGCATCCTGGGCCAGGTTGACAATCAACAACCAGCCAACTGCTCAAACCAATCCCGAATGCCCAATCCCGAATTCCGGGCCGCAACGTGGCCCTAAAGCCACCGAGCGCGCTTGAACAGGCGATACAACACCAGGCAGGAGCCGACGATACCGGCGACCAGCAGTGGGTAGGCGTAGCGGGCGTCGAGCTCTGGCATATGGGTGAAATTCATGCCGTACCAGCTGGTGATCAGGGTCGGGGCGGCCAGCAGGGCGGCCCAGGCGCCCAGGCGTTTGACGGTCTCACCCTGGGCGAGCGTGACCATCGACAGGTTGACGCTCAGTGCGGTGCCCAGCATTTCGCGCAAGGTGTCGATGGCATCGCTGGTGCGAACGGCGTGATCGAGCACGTCGCGCAGGTAGATGCCCACTTCTTTGTGGATCAGTGAGCCGGGGTTGCGCTTGAGGTGCGAGAGCACGTCCTGCAGCGGTGCAACCACCAGGCGCATCTTGTTGAGTTCGCGCTTGAGCTCATACAGGCGCACCACCGTTTCGCGCTTGTAGTCATCGGCGAAGATGTCTTTTTCCAGGCGTTCCAGCGTGTCGCGGAACTCGTTCATGATCGGCAGGTAATTGTCGACCACGAAATCGAGCACGCCGTACAGGCAGAACGACGCACCCATGTGCAGCATTGCCGGTTCGCGTTCGACGCGATGACGCACCGGTGCGTACGACAACGATGCGCCGTGGCGCACGGTCAGCAGGAAGCGTTTACCCAGGAATGCGTGCGTCTCGCCATAGCGGATGCGCTCGTTGACCAGCTGCGCGGTATTGACCACCACGAACAAGGAATTGCCGTAACTCTCGGCCTTCGGTCGCTGATGCGCCTTGAGTGCGTCTTCGATCGCCAGATCGTGAAGGCCGAATTCGTCCTGCAACTTGTGCAGCACCGATTCCTGCGGTTCGTACAGGCCCACCCAGACGAAGCCATCGGGACGCTGCAGCACATCGCTGATCTGTTCCAGGCTGATGTCGTGGCGCTTGCCGTCGCCGTCGTAGTAGGCGCAGGTGATGACGCAGGACGGATTATCGGGGTGATGGCCGTGATTGTTCATGTGCGCATCCTTCGGTCAGCGTATGCGGACGGGCAGGTCACGCGCCAGCAGGGCAAGGGCGAGCGCGGTGTGGATCGGCAACAGCAGCATGATCCATTGCAGGTTGTCCTGCGCCTGGAACGACAGCCAGTGAATCAACAGTGCCGCCAGCGCACACGCAGCGACAACCCAGGACAGCACGTTGAACCAGCGGCCCGGCCGATGGCCCAACTGCAACCGGATGCCACCGCACCACAGCAAGACACACAGTGGATTGACCAGCAGCAGATTGCGGTTGGCCCATGCCGATTGATGCGCAGTGAATCCCCACAGATACACCAGCACACCACCGCCGATGGCGCAAAAGAGCCAGAACGGCAGCGCCAGTCCGGCCAGCAGGCGCTGCCTGCGGCCCAAGGCCAGCACGCCTGCGGCCACGATGAGCCCGGTCAACAGCCACGGCCACCAGTGTCGCTGTTGTTCGGCGGGCTCCGGTGCGATGCGATGCGGCAGCAATACCTGCGTGGATTGCACCAACGGGCGACCGGTGCTGTTGTGCACCTGGGTCAGGTTGTCAGCCAGCCGCATCGGGATGAAGGCTTCTTCCCAGCGCGACAACGGGCGGTCTGCGTACGGCCCCAGGCCCAGGTCGAAGCCCAGCCACATCCATGGGGCCGGGGAGGCCAGGCGAATCGCTTCGCTGCGGAAGGTGTTGCCACGCGAACGGCCGGCCAGTTGCGATTTGAGCGTGCCGCCCATCGCACGGTCCAGCGTGTCGCGGACCATGGTGGCGCAGTTGGTCATGAAGTAATCGTAGTGGTAGCGCGCGTTTTCCGGTTGGCTACGCACTGCCAGACCGTCGGCCAGCGCACGCGCCTGATCTGGCGGCAGATCCAGCCACTGGATGCTGACACCGCGGCCGGCATCGCGATACTGCGACAGGTCTTCTTCCAGCGGTAGCGCGACCAGGTAGTACATCATTTCGCCACGCGCAAAACGCGGCATGAAATCCGCCTCGCTCGGGTCGAAGAAGCCGAAGTTGTACGAGGTGGCCTGTTGCGTACGCGGGTCGACCACCACGATGGCATCGTGACCGAAGCGTTCGAAAAACACTTCGCCCGGCTGCATGGTCAACACGCCGACCCGCGGTGCCGGCCGGGACGCAGTGGCGGCTTCCGGGGCGGGCGCGTGCGCGACTTGCGCGACGGTGGCCGGCGTCACCAACAGTGCCAGCAATGCGAACAGCCAGCATGCAGCCCGACGCCGGGCGCTGCAGCTCACCTGCGCTGCAGCGGTCATGCCATGCGACAGGTTCAAGCGTCGTCCTGCGGGTCGGGCGGCAGAATGGTGACGTGGAAGGCATGCACGCGCCGCGCATCGGCCTTGGCCACGCGGAACGCAAACCGCCCGAGCGTCAGCTCTTCGCCGGTTTCGGGCAGGTGCCCGATCGCATCGGTGACCAGCCCGCCGACAGTGTCGTACTCGTCGTCGGGGAACTCGGCGCCGAAGCGTTCGTTGAAGTCTTCGATCGGCGTTAACGCATCGACCACATAGCGTCCGTCGGCCTGGATCGCAATGAGCGAATTCTCGTCCTCGGCATCGTCGTGCTCGTCGTCGATCTCGCCGACGATCTGTTCCAGCACGTCCTCGATGGTGACCAGCCCGGCAACACCGCCGTACTCGTCCACCACGATCGCCATGTGGTTGCGCGACAGGCGGAATTCCTTGAGCAGGACATTGAGCTTCTTGGACTCTGGGATCAGCACCGCCGGGCGCAGCAATTCGCGCACGTTGCCAGGTCCGTTATCGGCAACGACGCCGCGCAGCAAGTCCTTGGCCAGCAAGATGCCGAGCACTTCGTCCTTGTTCTCGCCGTGCACCGGAAAGCGCGAATGGCCGGATTCGACCACCTGCTTCATCAGGTCGATGAAACGCGCTTCCACTGGCAGCGAGACCATCTGCGAGCGCGAGATCATCACATCGCCCACGGTGAGCTCGGACACGGAAATCGCGCCTTCCATCATGCGCAAGGTGTCTGCGGCGATGAGCCCGTCCTGTTCGGCGGTCCGCAGCAAGGCGACAAGTTCGTCGCGGGTATGGGGTTCGCCAGAGAAGGCAGCGCTGAGGCGCTCGAGCCAGCTACGGCGTTTTTCCGGTGCTTCTAGGGATTGGCTACTGTCGTCTTCGGACATCGTGACGGGGAAGGGCACCCGGCAAACCAGGCGTTAGCCATCAGTCTAGCAGGAAGCCGGCACGGCGCTGTGGATGCGCTGTTACCTGGTCTGCTCAAGGCAGATCCAGGCTGTAGCCGCAGCCAACCACGGTCTTGCCGGGATGCGATTTGACGTTGGTCACGCTCAGTACGATCGATTCGATCATCGGCTCGCCGGTCTTGGGGTTGGTGGTGTCTTCGCTGACCAGCTCGCGCCCGTACATCACCTTCTCGGCGTTATCCACGCCCAGTTCCAGTTCCAATTGCTTGGCGAGCGGGCGTGGGTCGGGCATGTCCAGGATCGCCATGACGCTGGCGCCGGAAAACGCGATGTGAGTGGTGCTGTGGCCGAACACGCTGATCGGCGTGTTGAGCATGTACTCGGTCATGAACAGATTGGATTGATCCAGTGGCGTCCAGCCCAGCGCGACCGCCTTGAGCGGATCGGCCAGCACCGGCGCCAGCGCGCTGAAGTCGCCGATGCGCTGGCGGCATTCGATCAAGGCGGCAAGGTCCGGGCGCACCGGCGCGGTCTGCGCCCAGGCGCCGTGGGCGCTCAGCAATAGCAGGGCAGCGGCAACGCAGCGACGCATCACTGTTCTCCCGCGTACGGGTCGTCGATGCCGAGGTCGGCCAGAATCTCGCGTTCGAGTTGCTCCATCGCATCGGCCTCCTTGTCGTCGTCGTGATCCCAGCCGAGCAGGTGCAAGGTGCCGTGTACGGTGAGATGCGCATAATGCGCGGCCAGCGATTTGCCTTGCTCGGCGGCCTCGCGCGCCACCACCGGTGCGCAGATCACCAGATCGCCCAGCAGCGGCATCTTGATGCCCTTGGGCAGACCTTCCGGCAGCTCTGCGGGAAAGCTCAGCACGTTGGTGGCGTAATCCTTGCCGCGATAATGATGATTGAGCGAACAACCTTCCTTCTCGTCGACCAAGCGCACCGCCAGATCGGCCTCGCGAATGCGTCCCTTCAACGCGGCAGCCACCCACTTGCGAAAACTCACCGCCGATGGCAGGCCTGCGCGTGGCAACGCATAACTGACGGCGACGTCGAGGCGGATCGGACCTTTGGTCATGGCGATACCAGCATTGAGCTCAGACAGGAGCCACAGTATCGCGCGTGTGTTGCCTCACTGCGACTTCCACTCGCTGGGATCGTAGGCGATTTCGATTACCTCGGCTGTCTTGACCAGCTCTTCGATGCCGGCCTGCCTGGTCGAGCCGTGGCAATTGAAGCCAAGATGAGTCTTGATTTGGCGCGCCATCTCAACGGCGCCTTGATCGGGCGTGGCCTTGGCATCGAGGTGGACGCTCAGGTCCGCGCACCCGCCAACATTGCTGACTTGGATGGCCGGTACGAGCGCGCGCGCAGCCTGGTCGGCCAGTGCGTCGAACCTGGTCTGCGCGATTGCTTGCTGCGCTGCCGATACCCGCACCTTGATGTAGTGCAGCTGCGTGTAGACCAGGTAGCCGTTGGACAGTCGCGGCATGCCGGACGACGCCAGGTCCACGCTGAGCTGCAACGTTTCCCCAACGAAGGGTTCGGCGTCCGCGATGGCCGCGATCACCTTGGCATCCACCGTATTGGCCGGGATGTTTTTCGGGGCATCGTCGCTGGTCAACACGAACCTGCTCTGGTCCAGCTCGTCCAGCCGCGAACAGGTGCCTTGTGTGCGCGCCGCGGCGAGGTCCTTGCGAAAGGCGCTCATGCCGTGTTCGATAGCCTCGGCTTGCGCGCGTTGCCCGGCTGGATAAACGAACACATCGATATTCAATTTCGGATGCTCCGTCATCGCGTAATGGAATCCAGCCCACCGAGACCTTGGCTGCCGGGTTGTAGGAGCTGCGGGCGAGCGTAAACGGACCAACGTTCCTCGGTGCAGCCAGGTAACCGGTCTCGATGTAAGCGCGCGAGGATGCCGGGGGGTCATCCGGCGTGGCCGATAACGCAACTGGGGCCACACCCAGCGTGTAGGCGAAGAACACCACGCGACAACCGACCATGTGCACCTCCTGTGCAGAACGATGCCGCAAGTGTATCGCCGTGACGCGGCGGGTTCGCGTGTCTGGCTCAGTGCCGCTGCAGACCGACCGGCGCAAGGTGCTGTGCGACGACCGCGCTACTTGGCGGTTTTCCGGCTTGCCCCGCGTTGCACCGAGTCGTGCCGAGCAGGGCATCCGCGGTCACCTCCCGCCAGCCTGCTTCATGCCGCAGGTGCGGCAGGCTTTTCGGCCAGATCGCGCTTCTCGTAAGCAGTGACGATGCGTTGCACCAACGGATGGCGTACCACGTCGCGCGCTTCGAAGAACGTGAAGCTGGCGCCTTCCACATCGCGCAGCACTTCGATCGCATCGCGCAGGCCGGATTTGACATGTTTGGGCAGATCGATCTGGGTGAGGTCGCCCGTCACCACCGCCGTGGAGCCGAAGCCCAGACGGGTCAGGAACATCTTCATCTGCTCGATGGTGGTGTTCTGCGCCTCATCCAGGATCACGTACGCATCGTTGAGCGTGCGGCCGCGCATGTACGCCAGCGGCGCGATCTCGATGACGTTGCGCTCCAGCAGCTTGACCACTTTTTCCACGCCCAGCATTTCGTATAGCGCGTCGTAGAGCGGACGCAGGTACGGGTCGACCTTCTGGCTGAGATCGCCTGGCAAAAAGCCCAGCTTCTCGCCGGCTTCCACTGCCGGGCGCACCAGGATCAGGCGCTGCACACGCGATTCGTTGAGCGCTTCTACCGCACACGCCACGGCCAGGAAGGTCTTGCCGGTACCTGCCGGGCCGATGCCGAAATTGATGTCGTGCGTGACGATCGCATGCAGGTATTTGGCCTGGTTGGCGCCACGCCCACGCACGGTCCCACGTTTGACCTTGATGGCGACATCCTGGGCCTGGTAGGCGCGCTCGGCCACGTGTTCGAGATTGGCATCGTTGAGGCGCAGATGGATCGCATGGGCGTCGAAGGTGGTGCCAGCGGCCTCTTCGTACAACGCGGTCAACAGCGACTGCGTGGCGACGATGGCCGGCTCCGGTCCGGTCACCCGGAAGATATTGCCGCGGTTGCCGATTTCGACGCCAAGCTTGAGTTCGATCTGGCGCAGATGCGCATCGAACGGGCCGGCGAGATTGGCGAGGCGCTCGGTGTCCTCGGGTTCCAGGGTGAAGTCGCGATGTGCTGATGCGTTCATGATCGGATCGGACAGCGCACGCAGGCGCGCGTCGGTAGGGCGGGGTCGAAAGGGTAGCGCGCGGCATGTAATCCCACCAACACACCGAACGGCGCGGCACCTCGGCAATGCGGCTGTCCGCAGCTGCGTGCAGGTTTTCCACAACCGCTGTGGAGTCACGCCTCACTAACCTGTGGATAAAATTCGTCGCGCTTACTGGCGCAAGGTTCGCTGGGGAGGTGGTGAAAAAATCACCAGTGCCGACAGGGTTGTCCACACAGGATGTGGATCGAATTCGGCAAAGCCTGTGGGTAAGTGTGGCGAAGCCTTGCGCTGCAAGACGCGACAGCTGTGTGGTGAAATTTTGACCATTGCGTGCGACACGCTTCGGCGCGTCGTTGCGCTGCTGGAAGAAGCGCCGCATGGCGCGGTGCCTCCCCGTCTTCAGTGCGCGCTGTCGTCCAGTTGAATGCGACCACGCAGCGAATTGCTCATCGCCTCGGTGATCAACACGTCCACGAACTGCCCAATCAAACGCGGGTTGCCCGGGAAATTCACCGGGCGCATGTTTTCGCTCTTGCCGGTCAATTCGTTCGGGTCGCGCCGCGAGGGGCCTTCCACCAGCACGCGCTGCACGCTGCCCACCATCGATTGCGAAATGCTCGCCGCGTGCGCGCTGATGTGCGCCTGCAGACGTGCAAGACGCGCCTGCTTCACCGTCTCCGGCGTGTCGTCTTGCAGGTCCGATGCCGGGGTGCCGGGACGACGCGAATACACGAACGAAAAGCTCTGGTCGAAGCCCACGTCCTCGATCAGCTTCATGGTCTTTTCGAAGTCCGCTTCGGTTTCGCCGGGGAAGCCGACGATGAAATCCGAACTGATCGAAATATCCGGGCGCACCGCACGCAGCTTGCGGATCCTGGATTTGAATTCCAGCGCGGTGTAGCCGCGCTTCATCGCCGACAGAATGCGGTCGCTGCCCGCCTGTACCGGCAGGTGCAGGTAGTTGGCCAGCTGCGGCACATCGCGGTAGGCATCCACCAGCGAATCGGAAAACTCCAGCGGATGCGAGGTGGTGAAGCGGATGCGGCCGATGCCCTCGATCTGCGCGATGGTGCGGATCAGCAGGCCCAGATCGGCGTACTGCGCGGGGTCGCCGGCATCGGCGCCATATGCACCGCGGTACGCGTTGACGTTCTGGCCGAGCAGGTTGATCTCGCGCACGCCTTGCGCCGCCAATTGCGCCACTTCCACCAGCACGTCTTCGAACGGCCGGCTGACTTCTTCGCCACGGGTGTAAGGCACCACGCAGAACGAGCAGTATTTGGAGCAGCCTTCCATGATCGAGACGAACGCCGACGGGCCTTCGGCACGCGGCTCGGGCAGGCGGTCGAACTTCTCGATCTCCGGGAAGCTGATGTCCACCTGCGACTTGCCCGATTCGCGCCGTGCGCGGATCAATTCCGGCAAGCGGTGCAGCGTCTGCGGGCCGAACACCAGGTCTACATAGGGCGCACGTTTGACGATGGCTTCGCCTTCCTGCGACGCCACACAGCCGCCGACGCCGATGATCACCGGCTTGCCGCCGGCCTTCAGCGCCTTCCAGCGCCCCAACTGACTGAAGACCTTTTCCTGCGCCTTTTCGCGAATGGAGCAGGTGTTGACCAGCACCACATCCGCTTCTTCCGGGTTATCGGTCAGCTCCAGGCCTTCGGAGGCGGCGAGCACGTCGGCCATCTTTGCCGAGTCATACTCGTTCATCTGGCACCCGTGGGTCTTGATATAGAGCTTGCCGCGCACCACGGCAGGCGCGGAAGGGCGCGCCACGGGCAAGGGCAGCAGGGCGGGTGCATCCACGGCGGTGGCCGTGGACAGATCGGAAACGGATGTCCCGGGCATGGCGCTTATTCCAGGCGGGTAGAAGAGAGCCGCGCATTTTACCCGCTTGCGCCACCAGCGTCCGCCCCAGCGGAGGTGTCGACCGCCTGGGCCCGCGCCACCGCCGGGCGTGCAGCCATCCGGGCGATGGAGGCGCGGGTGGGGGGCGGCGGGTCGATCAGGCCGAATTCCACCATCCACCCCAGGACGCCGCCCCACAGCACATCGGCTGCGCTGCAGCGCTTGCCGAGCAAGTCATCGCCCTTTGCCAGCTGCGCATCGACCACCTGCAGCACGGCTGTCGGCGCTGGCGTAGGGCGAGAGCGAGCGTGGTGGGGGCTCACGCTTGAGCGCAAGGTCCATGATCGCCGGCTCGAAGGCCGAGCCATAGAACGCCAGCCAGCGCAGGTAGGCGCCACGGTCGGCATCGCCCGGCGCGGGCGATAAACCGACCTCCGGATACAGCTCGGCAAGATTTTCATAGATGGCGCCCTGTTCGGTGACCACGCTGGTGCCGTGAACAATGGTCGGACTCTTGCCCTTCAGGTTGATCGCCAGGAATTCCGGCGTGCGCTGCCGCTCCTTCTCCAGATCGATGGGGTGCACGCTGTAGTTCGCGCCCAGTTCTTCCGGCAGCAGCAGCGCGCCGCGCGAGCGGGGATTGTGGAAGAGGGTGATATGGCGGTCGTCGGACAGTGCGGTCTCCAGGCTGGCTACGGTCGCGGGCGGGTGGTCATGGCCGATCTGCCGATCCTACGGGGCGCTTGCGGACAGTTTCTGTCCGCAATACGTTGGCGGCATGGCTTCTACCGCTGCCCGCCTGTAGCGTCTGCTTTCCTTGCTGCAAGGTGGCCGGAGCTGGTCCGGCGTGGCGCTGGCAGAGCGCTTGGACATCCATCCGCGTAGCCTGAGGCGCGATATCGAGCGCTTGCGCGCATTGGGTTACTCCGTGCATGCCGCGCCGGGCAGTGGCGGCGGTGACCGCCTGGGGCAGGGCGCGGCGGCGTTGCCGCTGTTATTCGAACGAAGACGAAGCGCTGACCGTGGCAGTCGCCCTGCGCGCCGCCGCGCCGCCGCGCCGGCGGTGCGCGGCATGGGCGCGGCGGCCGCACGTGTGATGGCCAGGTTGGATCCGCTGCTGCCGCGACGCAGTGGCCAGCGTGCCAGTGCCGCGCATGCCGCCATGGCCAGCATGCCGGCCGCCGAGGCGGAACCGCTGGTCGATGCGGCCTTGCTCGCACAGCTGGCCGCTGCCTGCCGCGACCGGGTCACGCTGCGGCTGGACTATCGGCGCCATTCTGGGGCGGCAATCACCCGCAGTGTCGAGCCGACACTGCGGGTGAACGATGGGCGGCGCTGGTATCTGCTGGTCTGGGACTGCGAGCGCCAGGACTGGCGTAGCCTGCGCCCGGCCCGGATCGATCGGGCGGCCGCCACCGGCGCGCAGTTCGCCCCCCGGTCAGTGCCCGAGGAACCGCTGCAGCTGTTGTGCAAAGCCGTTGGCGAAGCACCGTTCCCGTGCCGAGCGCGGTTCCGCCTGGCTGGTACGGTGGAGATACTGGCAGCCCGCATTCCGCCCTGGTTGGGTGCCTTGGAGGCGGACGGCCCCGCGCATTGCTGGCTGGGTCTTGGTGCACCGAGCATGCCCGCGCTGGCGGCCAACCTGTTGCCGCTGGACCTGCCGTTCGACGCGATCGCGCCGGACCAAGCGCGTGCCGCGCTGACCCAGGCGCTGAACGCGTTGTGTGCCCAACTGGCGCGTAAAAGCGGCCAACAAACGTTGCGAGCAGTCGTCAGGTGGGCGTAAGCGGCGTGCAGGAGCCTGAGTGTGCGGTTGGTATTTGAGGAATTCGAGCACCGGCTGCGCCCGCCTGGCGCCTACGCAGGAGTGGTGCTGGCTGTTCTCACGCTGGCCGACACTTGGCAAGCCTCAGGCAAGCTGGGACACTGCACTACATGAAGGGGATGTCAAGATTGCTGGGGCTGCTGCTTGTCACGTTGTCGGCTGCGCCGGTCAGCGCCGGCACGCTGTACAAGTGCGTCAGCGGCGACGGCATCACCAGCTATCTGAGCAAGCGCCAGAGCGGCGCCATTTGCAGCGTCATCAGCAGCTATACGCCGGATCGGTCCGCCCGTCGTCCCGCAGCGTCCACGGCTCCGGCGGCGCGCGCGTCCACCAGCCATGCGCCCAGCATGGCCAATATCGACAGCGGTGCGCCTGCCAGCATGATCATCCAGCCGGTCAACCAGCCGCCACGCCGTGCTGCCGAGGTCGCTTCGACGCTGGCGCCGCGTGCGTTGCCGGTGTCGGCCACCGCGGTTGTACCCCCGCCAGCGGCAGCGGCGGTCAACCCGCGCCGGGTGGTCAGCGGGCAGGTGTACTCGTATATGAAGGACGGCGTGCGCCACTACACCAGCACCCGTCCGCGTCAGGTCGCCAGTATCGAGGGACTGCGCACCATCCATTACAGCTTTATAGAAACCTGTTACGCCTGCGGTGCCAAGCCCGGCGTCAACTTCGGTGCGATCCGCCTCAACACCAACGCTTATCAGCAGGAAATCGCAGCGGCGTCGCACGAGTTCGGGGTGGAAGAATCGATCGTGCGCGCGATCATCCATGCCGAATCGGCCTACAACCCGCTCGCGCTCAGTCGCGCCGGCGCGCAAGGCTTGATGCAGTTGATGCCTGGCACCGCACGCCGCTTCGGCGTTAGCGACGCCTATGATGCAACGCAAAATATTCGCGGCGGTGTGCAGTATCTGTCCTGGCTGTTGAAACGCTTCAATGGCGACCTCACCCTGGCTGCTGCCGGCTACAACGCAGGCGAGGGCGCGGTGGACCGTTATGGCGGCGTGCCGCCGTATAGCGAGACCCAGCGTTACGTGCAACGTGTGGGTGTATTGGCCGGTCGCTATCGTGGCCAGGCGACCGCAGCGAACTAAAGCGGCTAACAACACGACTGTGCGGCCGTCCGCCAGGCGAGCGCAGCTGGTGCTCGGGTCGCCCTATCGCGCGCGCCACCGCTCCTGCCCGATCCAGGGTTGCCCGACGATTGTTGATCACGTTTCTGAGCCACGCTATGGCGATGTTCGTCAGGGCGCACCCCGTGCGTACAGAGCGGAGTGCTTGCGTATTGGTATTGGCGACATACGTTGCAACGCCCACGGCGAATCGCAAGCAATCGTAGTGCTGCGCTTGCACCATGCCCACGGACCCATCGCACGCACGCATGCATTGCCATTGCAGGCGAGGCACGGGCACTGCATCACAGCCGAACACACCTTCCACGCGCGCTGCGATCCACATGATCGGCGCTCCGCTGCATCGGCCGTTGCGTCGCATGGGTCCTACTGCGTACATTGCGTTGTCTGTGCATTAAGCGTATGGATCCCATTCGTTCGCGCACGCCAAGTCCTGCCCGCGAGCTTCTGCCCGGACCCCAACCGGATAGGGTTCAGCCGACTGCAGATCGGGGGGGGGCTCCGCCTGCTGGCGGCCCCCTGGATGGCTTGCCCGCTCGGCGGACGATGTCCCGGACCCGGCTGCCATCTCCCCCTGCGCCCTCGCCTGCGTTCTCGGCGGGCAGCTTCAGCGATCTGCTCCGTCAGTTCGATCCGTCGCTTCTTGATACATCGCTTCTTGATTCGATGCCTGCCGTCGGCACGCCGCATACAGCGGCTGCCCCAGCAGAGTGGGATGAGGTGCAATCGGGTCTGCGTGCAGCCGATGACCCGCCACCCACCGTGCGTGTCGCTGTCACTGCCGCGCGGCCGCCGCGCGCTAAGCCGGCCCCGCGACGGCGTGCGGCGCAACCCTCCGACGCTTCGCCGGCCGCGCAGGTGGATCTACGCACGCTCGGCTACAGTCAGCAGCAGCAAGAGAAGATCAAACCGAAGGTGCGTTCGACAGTGGCGCAGCACCACGAGGCACTGGTGGGCCATGGGTTTACACACGCGCACATCGTTGCGCTCAGCCAACACCCGGCAGCGTTAGGGACCGTTGCTGTCACGTATCAGGACATAATCAGGGCGTTGCCAGAGGCGACACACGAAGACATCGTTGGCGTCGGCAAACAGTGGTCCGGCGCACGCGCCCTGGAGGCCTTGCTCACGAAGGCGGGGGAGTTGAGAGGTCCGCCGTTACAGTTGGACACAGGCCAACTTCTCAAGATTGCAAAACGTGGCGGCGTGACCGCAGTGGAGGCAGTGCATGCATGGCGCAATGCACTGACGGGTGCCCCCCTGAACCTGACCCCGGACCAAGTGGTGGCCATCGCCAGCAATATTGGCGGCAACCAGGCGCTGGAGACGGTGCAGCGGCTGTTGCCGGTGCTGTGCCAGGCCCATGGCCTGACCCCGGACCAGGTCGTGGCCATCGCCAGCCATGGCGGCGGCAAGCAGGCGCTGGAGACGCTGCAGCGGCTGTTGCCGGTGCTGTGCCAGGACCATGGCCTGACCCCGGACCAGGTGGTGGCCATCGCCAGCAATATTGGCGGCAAGCAGGCGCTGGAGACGGTGCAGCGGCTGTTGCCGGTGCTGTGCCAGGACCATGGCCTGACCCCGGACCAGGTGGTGGCCATCGCCAGCAATGGCGGCGGCAAGCAGGCGCTGGAGACGCTGCAACGGCTGTTGCCGGTGCTGTGCCAGGCCCATGGCCTGACCCCGGACCAGGTGCTGGCCATCGCCAGCCATGGCGGCGGCAAGCAGGCGCTGGAGACGCTGCAGCGGCTGTTGCCGGTGCTGTGCCAGGACCATGGCCTGACCCCGGCCCAAGTGGTGGCCCTCGCCAGCCACGATGGCGGCAAGCAGGCGCTGGAGACGGTGCAGCGGCTGTTGCCGGTGCTGTGCCAGGACCATGGCCTGACCCCGGCCCAGGTGGTGGCCATCGCCAGCAATAGTGGCGGCAAGCAGGCGCTGGAGACGGTGCAGCGGCTGTTGCCGGTGCTGTGCCAGGACCATGGCCTGACCCCGGACCAGGTCGTGGCCATCGCCAGCAATGGCGGCGGCAAGCAGGCGCTGGAGACGGTGCAACGGCTGTTGCCGGTGCTGTGCCAGGACCATGGCCTGACCCCGGACCAGGTGGTGGCCATCGCCAGCCACGATGGCGGCAAGCAGGCGCTGGAGACGGTGCAGCGGCTGTTGCCGGTGCTGTGCCAGGACCATGGCCTGACCCCGGACCAGGTCGTGGCCATCGCCAACAATAACGGCGGCAAGCAGGCGCTGGAGACGGTGCAACGGCTGTTGCTGGTGCTGTGCCAGGCCCATGGCCTGACCCCGGACCAGGTCGTGGCCATCGCCAGCAATGGCGGCGGCAAGCAGGCGCTGGAGACGGTGCAACGGCTGTTGCCGGTGCTGTGCCAGGACCATGGCCTGACCCCGGACCAGGTGGTGGCCATCGCCAGCCATGGCGGCGGCAAGCAGGCGCTGGAGACGGTGCAGCGGCTGTTGCCGGTGCTGTGCCAGGACCATGGCCTGACCCCGGACCAGGTCGTGGCCATCGCCAGCAATGGCGGCGGCAAGCAGGCGCTGGAGACGGTGCAGCGGCTGTTGCCGGTGCTGTGCCAGGACCATGGCCTGACCCCGGACCAGGTGGTGGCCATCGCCAGCCACGATGGCGGCAAGCAGGCGCTGGAGACGGTGCAGCGGCTGTTGCCGGTGCTGTGCCAGGACCA
Source organism: Xanthomonas sp. JL1 (assembly GCF_038405005.1). NCBI lineage: Bacteria > Pseudomonadati > Pseudomonadota > Gammaproteobacteria > Lysobacterales > Lysobacteraceae > Xanthomonas > Xanthomonas sp. JL1. The sequence goes on from NZ_JBBYGR010000032.1 coordinate 23,658, forward strand.
TGGCCTGACCCCGGACCAGGTGGTGGCCATCGCCAGCCATGGCGGCGGCAAGCAGGCGCTGGAGACAGTGCAGCGGCTGTTGCCGGTGCTGTGCCAGGACCATGGCCTGACCCCGGACCAGGTCGTGGCCATCGCCAGCCACGATGGCGGCAAGCAGGCGCTGGAGACGGTGCAGCGGCTGTTGCCGGTGCTGTGCCAGGACCATGGCCTGACCCCGGACCAGGTGGTGGCCATCGCCAGCCACGATGGCGGCAAGCAGGCGCTGGAGACGGTGCAGCGGCTGTTGCCGGTGCTGTGCCAGGACCATGGCCTGACCCTGGACCAGGTGGTGGCCATCGCCAGCAATATTGGCGGCAAGCAGGCGCTGGAGACGGTGCAGCGGCTGTTGCCGGTGCTGTGCCAGGACCATGGCCTGACCCCGGACCAGGTGGTGGCCATCGCCAACAATAACGGCGGCAAGCAGGCGCTGGAGACGGTGCAGCGGCTGTTGCCGGTGCTGTGCCAGGACCATGGCCTGACCCCGGACCAGGTGGTGGCCATCGCCAGCAATGGCGGCGGCAAGCAGGCGCTGGAGAGCATTGTTGCCCAGTTATCTTGCCCTGATCCGGCGTTGGCCGCGTTGACCAACGACCACCTCGTCGCCTTGGCCTGCCTCGGCGGACGTCCTGCCCTGGATGCAGTGAAAAAGGGATTGCCGCACGCGCCGGAATTGATCAGAAGAATCAATCGCCGCATTCCCGAACGCACGTCCCATCGCGTTGCCGACCTCCCCGAACGCACGTCCAATCGCGTTGCCGACCTCGCGCACGTGGTGCGCGTGCTTGGTTTTTTCCAGAGCCACTCCCACCCAGCGCAAGCATTCGATGACGCCATGACGCAGTTCGGGATGAGCAGGCACGGGTTGGTACAGCTCTTTCGCAGAGTGGGCGTCACCGAACTCGAAGCCCGCTGCGGAACGCTCCCCCCAGCCTCGCAGCGTTGGGACCGTATCCTCCAGGCATCAGGGATGAAAAGGGCCAAACCGTCCCCTACTTCAGCTCAAACACCGGATCAGGCGTCTTTGCATGCATTCGCCGATTCGCTGGAGCGTGACCTTGATGCGCCCAGCCCAATGCACGAGGGAGATCAGACGCGGGCAAGCAGCCGTAAACGGTCCCGATCGGATCGTGCTGTCACCGGCCCCTCCGCACAGCAATCTTTCGAGGTACGCGTTCCCGAACAGCGCGATGCGCTGCATTTGCCCCTCAGCTGGAGGGTAAAACGCCCGCGTACCAGGATCGGGGGCGGCCTCCCGGATCCTGGTACGCCCATCGCTGCCGACCTGGCAGCGTCCAGCACCGTGCTGTGGGAACAAGATGCGGCCCCCTTCGCAGGGGCAGCGGATGATTTCCCGGCATTCAACGAAGAGGAGCTCGCATGGTTGATGGAGCTATTGCCTCAGTCAGGCTCAGTCGGAGGGACGATCTGATCCGCTACACTGCGGTCGATTCATCGCGGCTGGACCCCCCGCCAGCCGTTGGCAGCCTCACGCTACCTAATCAAGATCGGAGAGCCGGATGGCCAACGATGGGGTCAACGCACCTGCTGATATCGGGCGTCGTCGGTTTTTAACCGCGACAACCGCTGTGGTCGGTGCGGTCGGAGCAGGATTCGTCGCAGTTCCGTTCGTGAAGTCGTGGAATCCCAGTGCTCGTGCCAAGTTGGCCGGCGCACCGGTAACCGCCGACATCAGCGCCTTGCAGGAAGGCCAGCGCATGGTCCTTGAATGGCGCGGTCAGCCAATCTGGATCGTCAAGCGCTCCAAGGCCATGCTCGACGCGCTCCCGTCGCTGGACGACCGGCTGAAGGACCCCAAGTCCGAGAACAAGGATCAGCAGCCGGAGTACGTGCTGAAAAACCCGGAATACCGCTCGATCAAGTCCGACATCTCGGTGCTGGTCGGGCTGTGTACGCACCTGGGTTGCTCGCCGGAGATGGTCGCCGAGATCCGCCCCGAGCCTTACGACCCGCAGTGGAAAGGCGGTTACTTCTGCCCTTGCCACAAGTCGCGGTTCGACATGTCCGGCCGCGTCTTCGACGGCGTGCCGGCACCGATCAATCTACTGGTGCCCCCACACCACTATGTAGACGACAACACCTTGGTGATCGGCGTCGATCCTGACAGTGCCGCTACGTCGGCCAAAAGCACGGGGGCTGCCTGATGAGCAATGTTCTGGTTCGTACCGCCAACGGCGTCTTCGATTGGGTCAACGAGCGCGCGCCCGGGCTGATGCCCATGTACCGCAAGCACATCAGCGAGTACTACGCGCCGAAGAACTTCAACCTCTGGTACTACTTCGGTTCGCTTGCCATTGTGGTGCTGGTGAATCAGATCGTCACCGGCATCTTCCTGACGATGCACTACAAGACCAGCGCCGCCGATGCATTCGCTTCGATCGAATACATCATGCGCGACGTGGAGTGGGGCTGGCTGATCCGCTACATGCACAGCACCGGCGCCTCGCTGTTCTTCATCGTGGTGTACCTGCACATGTTCCGCGGGTTGATGTACGGCAGCTACCAGAAGCCGCGCGAATTGGTGTGGATTCTCGGCATGCTGATCTACCTGGTGCTGATGGCCGAAGCCTTCATGGGCTACGTGCTGCCGTGGGGGCAGATGTCGTTCTGGGGCGCGAAGGTGATCATCTCGCTGTTCGGCGCCATTCCGGTGATCGGCAACGGGCTGACCGAATGGATCATGGGCGACTATCTGCCCGGCGATGCCACGCTCAATCGCTTCTTCGCCTTGCACGTGATCGCACTGCCGTTGGTGCTTCTGCTGTTGATCGTGCTGCACATTGGCGCGCTGCACGAGGTGGGTTCCAACAACCCCGACGGTGTGGACATCAAGAAGGGCCCCAAGGGCAATCGTTGGGATCCGCACAAGCCTGCCGATGGCATTCCGTTCCATCCGTATTACACGGTCAAGGATCTGGTCGGCGTCGGGTTCCTGCTGCTGATCGCGGCCTTCATCATCTTCTTCGCACCGGCCTTCGGTGGTCTGTTCCTGGAGCACGACAACTTCACCGAAGCCAATCGGCTGGTGACGCCGGAGCACATCAAGCCGGTGTGGTACTACACGCCGTATTACGCGATGTTGCGGGTGGTGCCGAACAAGCTCGGTGGCGTAGTGGTGATGTTCTCGGCCATCGCGATCCTGTTCCTGGTGCCGTGGCTGGATCGCGCCAAGGTGCGCTCGGTGCGCTACCGCGGGGGGATTTCCAAAGTGGCATTGGGCGTGCTGGTGGTGTGCTTTGTGTGGCTGGGCGTGATTGGTTCCGGCCCCGGGACCGACGCGCACGAGACCTATGTCGGGCGGGTGCTGACCTTCCTGTACTTCGCCTTCTTCATCACCATGCCTGTGTGGACGCGGCTGGACAAAACCAAGCCGGTTCCGGAACGGGTGACCACCCATGACTAACGCCAACGTGACGTCATGGAAGTCGCGCGTGGCCGCGTTGTTCTGCGGCCTGTTGATGGCCGGTGGCGCAATGGCGGCCGAGGGTGTGGCAGTGCAGCACGCAGGCAACGACCTGAGCGACCGCGCTTCGCTGCAACGGGGGGCGCAGTTGTTCATGAATTACTGCTTCGGCTGCCATTCGTTGAAATACCTGCGTTATTCGCGCATGGCCAGCGATCTGGGCTTGAGCGAAGAAGAGGTCATGACCAACCTCAACTTCACCGGCGCCAAGGTCGGTGAACACATCGAAGGCACCATGCCGCACGATGCGGCGACCAAGTGGTTTGGCAAGGCGCCGCCGGATCTGACGTTGATCGCGCGCGTGCGCGGCACCGACTGGGTCTATACCTATCTCAAGTCGTTCTATCTGGATCAGACACGCCCGCTGGGCTGGAACAACAAGCTGTTCCCCAACGCGTCCATGCCTAATCCGCTATGGGATTTGCAAGGCTTGCAGCAGGCGCAATTCGGCCCGCCCGACAAGGCGACCGGCGATAAGCCGGTGGAAGCGTTGAAGCTCGGGCAGCCTGGCCGCCAGACGCCGGTGGAGTTCGACCAGACCGTGCGCGATATCGCCAACTTCCTGGAGTACGCCGGCGAGCCGGCCGCACTCAAGCGCCAGAGCATGGGCGTATGGGTGGTCCTGTTTCTGGCGCTGCTCACCTTTCTCGCGTACCTGCTGAAGAAGGAATATTGGAAGGACGTGCATTGAACGCTGCCTAAGCCATCGTCGGCTGCAACAGCGAACGAATGCAGTGCAGGGAAGAACTGGCAGGTGTCTTGAACGTCCCTGTATCGCTGAGCCTCTCCCCGTGTGGGAGAGTGCGTCACCCCTGTGCGTCTGGGAAGGGGGGGGAGGGGCTGCAAGCCGGCAGTGCCTCTGTCGAGGCCATCGGCTTGGCGCCGTGCGACATCGCTGCGACGCGCACACGTCACGCATTTCCGTGTAACAGCGCAATAACTGCCTTATCGGAACGTTAATAAGCCGTATTACTCTTGGCTTTTGCGTGACGTGATTGCACACTCGATAGACCGTGGTGACTGTCGGCGTTGGGCCGGCCGCGCCGATGCGGCCGGCGGATTCCGGTCGTCGGAGAGCCTTGAATGGCGACGAGTGTGCGTATGCGGAATACCTTGACTTTGTTTTCGTCCAACGACGATGTGTTGTGCCACCGGGTCCGTCTGGTCCTGGCGGCGAAAGGGGTGACCTACGACCTGGTGCCGGTCGACCCGCAAAATCCTCCCGGAGATCTCATCGATCTCAACCCCTATCATTCGGTGCCGACGCTGGTCGAACGTGACCTGGTGCTGTACGCCGCGTCGGTGGTCAGCGAATACCTGGACGAGCGCTACCCGCATCCGCCGCTGATGCCGATCGACCCGTTATCGCGTGCGCGCTTGCGCCTGGCGATGTTGCGCATCGAGCATGACTGGGTGCCGCAGGTACAAGCGGTCCAGCTGGGCAATAAAACGCAGGCCGAGGCCGGCCGCAAGCGCCTGAAAGAACTGCTCACCGCATCGGTGCCGTTGTTCAAGGCCAGCAAATTCTTCCTTAATCCGGAAATGAGTCTGGCCGATTGTGCGATGGCGCCGATCATCTGGCGACTGGACGCGCTGGAGATCAGCCTGCCCAAGGACGGCAAGGCGATCGAGGACTACGGCAACCGCATCTTCCGCAATCCCGGTTTCATTCGCAGCCTGACCGATCAGGAAAAGAAGCTGCGCGATCTGCCGGGCTGATGCGACGGCTGTATGCCAACAGACCGACGTCCGATCGCGTGTCCGCCGCTGCGGGTCGTGTGCGGGTAAAATGACGCCATGAGCGAAGATTTCCCCCGCATGACCAGCCATCGCCCGTACCTGTTGCGTGCCCTGGTTGAATGGATCAACGACAACGGCATGACGCCGCACGTTTTGGTGGACGCAGGCCTGCCCGGTGTGCAGGTGCCTGCCAGTGCGGTCAAGGACGGTCGCGTTGTGTTGAATATCGCCGAGCGCGCGGTGGTCGGCCTGCAGGTCGACAATGAGAGCGTGAGCTTTACCGCGCGCTTTGGTGGCGTGAGCCACCCGGTAATGGTGCCGATGGCGGCTGTGCTGGCGGTGTATGCGCGCGAGACCGGGCAGGGCATGGCGTTGCCGGACGACATCCCAGGCACCAGCAACGAGCCGCCGGATCCAGGTGCCCCGCCGCCGAGCGCGCCAACGCCGGACGAACCACCCAGTGGTGGCAAGCGCCCGCATCTGCGCGTGGTGAAGTAGGCATTGCCGCTATCGATAACGGCGACGTTCCGATGCCGGTGGAACGTCTGCGTCATGTCGATTGCGGTGAGCCGGATGCTTCCGGCGCATACGACGACGACTACGAGTACGACATCTATCGCTTCACGGACGGCGTGGCCTACCTGATCGCGCGCAGCTACACCGACACGCCCGATGAAGCGCACTTTCTCAACATCGACGTCGACGGAAAATCGCGTCTGCTGCAGCATGCCGACCTGCTGCATCCGTTATGCGTGTTTGCGCGGGCATACCTGCGTCGGGAAGGTAAGCGACTGCGCTGGCTGAGTGGAGGGACGCATGGCTACGCGCCTGTGCCCGCGGATTCGACGCCTGTGGCGTAAATCGCCGGTGGAGGAGCGCATGCCGGCCACGTGCGGGAACGCCCAGTGGCGCGCGGCAGCGGCAACCACATGCGCGTCCCGGCCGCCGATGGCCGCGTCCGTACCGAATTTGGGCGGTCTGTAACGTCATGCATGTTCGTGTGGCGCTGCGGAGCCTTCAGGCATTAGGCCCAAGCACGCGCGCATGAGATTCGCTGCGCATCGGGCCCGTCATTCAAGTGGCTCTTGCTCGGGGTGCAGCGTACGCACGCTGGCCACCTGCGGTCCGGTGAAGGCGATCAGTTGATCGCCGCGCAGCACCAGCTTGCCGCTGTGGCGATCCACGCCATCGCAGGAGTAGTCGAAGCGAAAGGTCCGCTCGAATCCTAGCCAGCCGGTCGGCATGCGACAGAGGCGGATGCCGGTGGAGTGCACGCTTTGATCCAGCCACTGCACATCGGCAGCGCGGCAGGCATTGCGGCCCAGTACCTCGGCGCGTTCGGCGGCGGCGCGCGAGGAGTTCCAAAAGGCGACGACCGCCGAGCCGACGATCATGAAGACGATGAGACTAGGCATGCCGCCAATGTGCCATGGCCTTGCGTGCCCGACAATCGCAACGCGGTCGATGTCTTCAATCCGCATGCGCATTCCGCTGGTGCGGCGTTGCGGGCAGATGTTGCGCGAGCGGCGTTGCCTGGAGCTGCGTGGGCGTGCTGGAGGTGTAGTCCTTGAATGAGCGGCTGGCGCGAGGAGCCGTCCTCCGGCGCGTTGGCTGATACCGCTGGCGCCCGATGTGTCTTGGCATCTGGGCGATTTGCTCGGTAACCACCGCGTGGCGGCGCATTACGGCAGTCTGTCGCGCGAGACACGCTTGTTGGCCGAGCGACGGCTCAAGGCCGGCGATCTCACTGTGCTGGTGGCGACCGCATCGCTGGAGCTGGGGCTGGTATCGGCGATGTCGATCTGCTCTGCCAGCTCGGTTCGCCACGCTCGATCGCCACCTTCCTGCAACGCGCCGTGCGTTCCGGGCACAAGGTTGGTGGTACGCCGAAGGCGCGCCTGTTTCCGCAGACCCGCGACGAGTTGGTCGAATGCGCCGCGCTGCTGGATAGCATCCGCCGTGGCGAAGTGGACGCCCTGCGCAGTCCGCTGGCGCCGGTCGACGTGCTGGCGCAGCAGATCGTGGCCGAAGCCGCGTGCGAAGACTGGGACGAAGATGCGCTGTTCGCGCTGGTGCGGCGGGCGTGGCCGTTCGCCGGGTTGCGCCGGGCGACGTTCGATAGCGTGGTGCGCATGCTGTGCGATGGCTTCAGCACGCGACTTGGTCCGCGCGCCGGATGCGGTACATCGGCGCCCGCATGACCGCGCTGACCTCCGGCGGCACCATTCCCGAAACCGGCGACTACAGCGTGGTGTTGGAACTACGGCCGAAAAGATCGGCACGGTGAACGAAGATTTCGCTGTCGAAAGTCTCACCGGCGATGTGTTCCGGCTCGGCAACGCCGGCTACCGCATCCTGCGCGTGGAGGCCGGGCGCGTGCGCGTGGAAGATGCCAAAGGCGCACCGCCGAACATATCCTTCTGGCTGGGCGAAGCGCCGGGCCGTAGCGACCAATTGTCGGCGGCGGTGTCGCGCCTGCGCGGCGAAATTGCCGCGCGGCTGGACACCGCACTACATCAAGCAGCCTGCCACTGGCTGCAGAGTGAGCTTGCGATGTCCGCCGAAGCGGCGCGGCAACTGGCGCACTATCTGGCCAACGCGTGCATCGCACTGGACGCGATGCCTACCCAGCAGTGCCTGGTCATGGAGCGCGTCTTCGATGCCAGCGGCGGGACTCAGTCGGTGATCCATTCGCCGCAAGGCAGCCGCATCAATCGCGCGTGGGGGGCATTGCGCAAGCGCTTCTGCCGCACCTTCAACTTCGAACTGCAGGCGGCGGCGACCGAAGATGCCATCGTGCTGTCGCTGTCCACCCGCCACAGTTTTGCGCTGGAAGAGGTTGGGCGGTATCTGCATTCGTCATCGGCCGAGCATGTGTTGATCCAGGCATTGCTGGATGCGCCGCTGTTCGGCGTGCGTTGGCGTTGGAACCCGACCAATGCGATGGCGCTGCCGCGTTTCAGCGGCGGCAACAAGGTGGCGCCGCAGTTGCAACGGACGAAGTCGGAGGATTTGCTGGCCACGGTATTTCCGGACCAAGTGGCCTGCGCAGAGAATCTGGTCGGCGAACGCGAAGTGCTGGACCACCCGTTGGTGGCGCACACCCTGGAAGATTGCCTGCATCACTCGATGGACAGCGAAGGCTGGTTGCAGATGCGCGGGCTGGAATCCGGCGCGATCACGCTGATTGCGCGCGATCTGGCTGCACCGTCGCCGCTGGCAGCCCAAGCCTTGAATGCGCGTCCCTACGCATTTCTCGACGATGCACCACTGGAAGAACGCCGGACCCAGGCCGTGCAAGGTCGCCGCTACACGCCGCAAAGCAGCGACGACCTGGGCCAGCTCGATCCGCAGGCCATCGAGGCCGTGCGCGAGCAGGCGTGGCCACAGCCGCGCGATGCCGAAGAAATGCACGAAGCGCTGGTAGGGCGAGGCGTGCTGCCGGTCGAAGAAGCCGCCGACGCGCAGTGGCAGGCTTGATTATCCGCCCTGGCTGCGGCTGGTCGTGCCACCTGCATTTCCTCCTGATTAGCCCTGGCCATCAGCTGGATTTTTGTTGCAGTCCTGCAAATAGCTTCGTTTTACCGATGTGTTCCATGATGTCTGATCTTGGCGCTGCTGATGCGAGGAGCCGGTGCGAAGTTCTTTCAGCCAGGACCCCATGGCGGCCTGGCATTGGGCCGGTTTAGCGATAAGCGCGGAGGTGCTGCAGCTGAAGGTCGGGGCTAATCAGGCATTTCCTTGCAGGTCATCCCCGCGTTGTGGCTCAGTGCCGAGCGCATCGACTGGTTTCTGCCGTTGTATCCGCAAGCCACTGCGCAGCCGCCCCTGCAGGCGCCAGACGATTGCCACGTTGCCGACTGGGAGCGCGATTGGGCAGTGCGCGAATGACTGCGAGGGCGCTTGTCTGACCTCGGCCCCGCGCAGGTGCCGGCCTTGTCCCACGCGTTGCGGGTACCACAAGCAGAGATCGCGCTCGCACTGGCGGGCTTGCAGCGCGAGGGCTATGTCATGGCAGGGCAGTTCAGTGCGCACTCGTAGGCGGAAGAATGGTGCGAGCGTCACCTGCTGGCACGTCTCCATCGTTACGCGCTGGGACGATGGCGCCGCGCGATCGAGCCGGTGTCGCAGCGCGATTACGCGCGCTTTTTGTTCGAATGGCAGCGCGTGGACAGCCGCCGCCGCGTAGCGGGGCCGGATGCACTGGCCGGCGTGGTGGGACAGCTCGAAGGCTTCGAGGCGCCTGCGGTGCTGTGGGAAAGCGAGCTGTTGCCGGCGCGTGTGCACGACTATCAACCGGCCTGGCTGGACGAGTTGTGCACCGCCGGGCGCACGCTGTGGGCACGCGTGCGACCCGGTGGTGGGCGGAGCGGCGCCGCACTGCGCAGCACGCCGATCATGCTGCTGCCACGGCGCGCAGCGCAGCGCTGGAGCGCGCTGGCGCGTCACGCAGACGAGGCACCGTTGGGGTCCCGCGCCGAACATGTCATGCAGGTGCTGCATCAGCAAGGCGCGTTGTTCTTCGAAGAAATTGCAGACGGGGCGCATCTGATGACCACCGAGCTGGAAGATGCATTGAGCGAGCTGTTGATGCGCGGCCGTGCGCATTGCGACAGCTATGCCGGCCTGCGCGCGCTGCTGGTGCCGGCGTCCAAGCGGCCGTCGGCGTTGTCGCGTCACCGTCGCCGTGCCAGTGCGCTGGGCATTCGCGACGCCGGCCGCTGGGCCCCAGTGTGTGCGTTGCCCGAATTGCCGCGTGCCGAAGCCGGCGAGCGCCATCAGGACACCCTCGAACACGTGGCGCGCACGTTGCTGCGTCGCTATGGCGTGGTGTGCTGGCGGCTGCTCGAACGCGAAGCGGCGTGGCTGCCGCCATGGCGCGAATTGCTGCGCATGTACCAACGGCTGGAAGCGCGTGGCGAAATCCGCGGCGGGCGTTTCATCGCCGGGCTGTCCGGCGAGCAGTTCGCATTGCCCGATGCGATTGCCGCTTTGCGCCGTGTGTGTGCACAGGCGCTGCCGCAACAGTGGATCTGCGTGAGTGCAAGCGACCCCAGCAATCTGCTCTGCAGTCTGCTGCCTGGCGAGCGTATCGCGCGTGTGCCGGGCAATCGTGTGGCGTTTCTGGATGGGCTGCCGATGGCAGTGTGGGTAGCAGACCGCCTCCAAGCGGTGCAGGAACTCACCCCCGAGCAGGCTGAGCAGGCACTACGACGGCTGCAGCGTGGGCCGGGTGCGGCCTGGGGCAATCGCCGATGGAACGCTGGCTGGCTCAGTCGCCCGGCAGCCCAGTGCCTGTACCATCCATGCGCCGAAGCTGACGCGACACATAGCGGCTGTCGGCAACCAACCAGCGCCATGGCGTATCCACCGCGTTACGGATGCCGATGCGTGCTGTCGCCGGTGGGTTGGCGGGTGGCGGCACACCGTCGTCTTCGATCCAGAGCCGCGCAGCGCCCGTTGTGAGATCCAACCCGTTGTCGGCAGCGGTCACGCCAAACGCTTGTGCCAGGCGTCCTGGACCGATGGTCAGCAGTTTGGCCGGCGCCGCACCGCGTGCGGCCTGCATGCTGTCGAGACCGTCGAAAGGTTCCAGTGCGCGGATGAGTACTGCATGCCCGGGCGCACCGCCGCACACGGCATTGATCGCCCGGTGCATGCCATAGATGAAATACGCATACAGCTGCCCAGGCGGACCGCACATCATCCGCGTTCGCGGGGGCATGCCGCGGAACGAGTGCGCGGCCGGGTCTTCGCTGCCGCAATAGGCTTCCACTTCGGTGATCCGCCCACGGCGTCCGTCAGCACTGACCAGCACCTTGTTGCGCAATTGCGGCGCGACGTGGCGCGCATCGTGCGCTTAAAACGAGCGGGGCAGGGGCTTTGATGTCATGCGCAAAGCCTAGCTGCGTGTGCGTCACGTTGCAGCCGACGTCGTGGTAAGTCTGCAGACGGGGAATAGGGTTTTTCCGAACCTGATTAGCACGCACTTTCAGCGGTGAACATGGTGACATCACGCAGGGCCCGCTCGGACCACGGCTTGCTGGCGGCTGCGGCGGCCAGCAAGCTKGGCACCAGCCGGGTCAGATCGAAACGGCGGTTGAACCGCCACATCGTCTCTGCCAGGTAGCGCTGGGCGTATTTGGCGAATTTGAAGGCGTGATAGGCACCGTCCAGCGAACGCTTTAGGTTGGA
>NZ_JBBYGR010000033.1:0-28769 GCF_038405005.1 Xanthomonas sp. JL1
GGCAGCGCGGCAGCAACGAGAATGCCAACGGGTTGACACGCCAATACTTGCCACGACAGACCGATTTCAGCACCATCACCAATGCGCACCTGCGATGGATCGAGCAGCGGCTCTACAATCGTCCGCGCAAGATACTTGGATTCAAAACGCCCCTCGAAGTCTTCTCCGAGGAGGTCCTCAACAGCGTTGCGAATCAGAGTTGAATTCGCCGACCAATTCAGCATCGGCATGCGCAACATGGTGCCGTTGTGGGGCCAGGACTGGTCTACCGACGTGACCCTGAGCCGCATCGAGAGCCATGACGGTTTTGCGTTCGTGCGTGGTAACCGCCTGCCGGATGGGGCGTTCTTCCAGCCGGGCACCATCTCCGGGGCGCCGACCGACGGCCCGAACGGCTATAGCGCCATCGTGCTGGGCACCAACGGTGTAGAGACCGGCAACACCCAGCTCGCGTTGCAGGTGGAAAAGCCCTTCGACGAAGCATCTGGCTGGGGTCTGACCGTGGCCTACACCTATTCCGATGCGAAGGAAAACCGCCAGTTCGGCGAGCACTACGCACTGGACCGCGAACGCATCCAGGACTACGGCTGGCGTGAGGCTGGCGGCATTCCGAACAATCGCCTGGTGGTCACCGGCATCTACGAGCTGCCGTATGAGATCACCTTGTCCGGCAAGCTGTCGCTGGCCAGCCAGACCGCGCGCTACGGCCAGAATTGCCTTGCCGGCAACGACCAGTGCGAGATCATCCAGTTCAAGCCGGATGGCACGCTGGGCGACAAGGAATTCAGTATTGCCGCGAATAAGGAATGGGACACCGGCGGCGGTGTCAAATTCAATGTGCGTGCGGATATCCTCAACGTGTTCAACTGGGTGAATTACGCCACCTTCAATGGCGATACCGGAACATTGCAGGACTTGAACACGGCTTACGGTACTCCGACCGGTGTGCTGGCGTCGCCGATGCGCACCTTCCGTTTGGCCTTCGGCCTGAACTGGTGATGTGCTCGACCGCCCTGGCTGCATGTCAGGGCGGTCGAACTCGGTGCCTGGATAGGGTAGGTTTGCGTGCGAGATGTAATCGATTACACGAGTGGGGGGCGGATGGACAGGGGCAACACGTCGCGATGGTTGACGATTCCACTCTTGCTGGGCGCGTTGGTGCTGGCCTCGTGCAAGCAAGCCGAGGAACCCAAGGTGGCCGAAAAGAAGGCGCCGGTAAAAGTCATCCTGGTCGAGGCGCAACTGCCGCCCAAGCCGGTCAAGCCGCCGCTGCCGCCGCTGTTTTCGGACATCGAACGCCGCACGTTCCAGTTTTTCTGGGACACCGCCAACGAACTCAATGGACTGGCGCCGGATCGGTTTCCGTCGCGGCCATTCGCCAGCATTGCGTCGGTGGGATTTGCGCTCACCGCGTATCCGATCGGCATTGAAAACGGATGGATCAGTCGCAATCAGGCGATCGACCGCACCCTGACCACGCTGAAATTCTTCCGCGATGCGCCGATGGGGCCGCAGAAGACCGGTCGGGCCGGCTACAAAGGCTTCTACTACCATTTTCTGGACATGCAGCAGGGCAACCGCTACGACAGTTGGGTTGAACTGTCGAGCGTGGACACCGCACTGCTGATGATGGGCGTGCTGTTCACCCAGTCGTATTACGACGGTGAGGACCCGCGCGAAAAAGAGATACGCCAGATCGCCGACACGCTTTACAAGCGCGTGGACTGGCGCTGGCTGCAACCGCGCGCGCCGCTGATCTCGATGGGCTGGTTCCCCGAAAGCGGCTTCATCAACCACGATTGGATGGGCTACAACGAGGCGATGATGCTGTATATCCTCGCGCTGGGCTCGCCGACGCATGGCGTCGACCCGGACGCTTGGACCAGCTGGACCCGCACCTACAACAACGACTGGGGCGTGTATCAGGGCCAGGAATACCTCTCGTTCGGCCCGTTGTTCGGCCACCAGTACAGTCATGTCTGGATCGACTTCCGCGATATCCAGGACCAATACATGCGCGAACGCGGCATCGACTACTTCCTCAATAGCCGCCGCGCCACGTTGGCCCAGCGCGATTACGCCATCGACAACCCAATGAAATGGAAGGACTACAGCGAAAACGTCTGGGGCCTCACCGCCAGCGACGGCCCGCAGAACACCAGCCAGCAATACCGGGGCGAGCAGCGCCAGTTCCGCCATTACTCCTCACGCGGCGCCGGCCTGCGCGAGAATTTCGACGACGGCACCATCGTGCCGTCGGCGGCCATCTCCTCGATCGTGTTCGCCCCGGAAGTGGTGATCTCGGCCACCGAGGAAATGCACAAGCGCTATGGCGACTTCCTGTATTCCAGCTACGGCTTCCTGGATTCGTTCAACCCCAGCTTCAACTACGACATCCCGCTCAAGACCGGGCGCATGGTGCCGGATCGTGGCTGGGTAGCCAGCGACTACATCGCCATCGACCAGGGCCCGATCCTGGCGATGATCGCCAACTACCAGAACGAATTCGTCTGGAACGTCATGAAGAAGAACCCTTACATCCGCGCCGGTCTGGAACGCGCCGGCTTCACCGGCGGCTGGCTCACCCCGGAAGGCGAGCCGCAGCCGGCGCCGCAGAAGGACGAGCAGAAGGCGGCCGCGCGCGCGCTGGGCATGGCCGAGTCGCGTGCCGCCGCCGCCCAGGTCCAGCAAGACCCCACGCAACGCCAAAAACCCGAGTAATCCGTGCGCCTTTTGAAACTGTTGATATTGGCCGCCGCCCTGTGCGCAGGTGTGGCGGGATGCGAACGCGCCGATCCGGGCAAGACCACGGTGCGTTTCTGGGCGATGGGCAAGGAGGCCGAAGTGGTCGCCGAGCTGGTGGCCGACTTCGAAAAGCACAACCCCACGATCCACGTGGATGTGCAGAACATCCCGATGACCGCGGCGCACGAAAAACTGCTCACCGCCTTCGCCGCCGATGGCCTGCCGGATGTGTGCCAACTCGGTAACACCTGGTTGCCGGAGTTCGCGCTGCTGGACACGCTGGAGCCGATGCAGCCCTACGTGGCGCGCTCCAGGATCGTCGACCCAGCCGATTATTTCCCCGGCGTGTGGGACACCAATTTGGTCGATGGCACGTTGTACGGCGTGCCGTGGTATGTGGACACGCGCCTGCTGTTCTATCGCAAGGATCTGCTACGCGAGGCCGGCTACCGCGAAATGCCCAAGACCTGGGCCGAGATGGAGCAGGTGATGGCGGCGATCAAGCGCAAGGTCGGCCCCGACCGCTTCGCCATCCTGATGCCGCTCAACGAATTCGAGCAGCAACTGTCGTTCGCGCTGCAGCAGGACGACCGCCTGCTGCGCGACCACGACAACTACGGCAACTTCCGTGGTGCCGGCTTCCGCAAGGCGCTGGGCTTCTACGACAACATGTATCAAAAAGGCTGGGCACCGAAGGTCTCCGAGACCCAGGTGTCCAACGTCTGGTACGAATTCTTCAACGGCTATTACGCGTTCTATCTGTCCGGGCCGTGGAACGTGCGCGAATTCAAGCTGCGCCAGCCACAGGGCATGGAAGGCCAGTGGGGCACCGCGCCGTTGCCGGGCCCCAATGGCCTGGGTGCCGGCATTGCCGGCGGCTCCAGCCTGGTGATCTTCAAGTCCTCGCAACACAAGCAGGCCAGCTGGAAGCTGATCGAATACCTGTCGCAGCCGCAGGTGCAGGCGCGTTTCCACGCCATCATCGGCGACCTGCCGCCGCGTCGCAGTCCCTGGAAGTTGCCTTCGCTGGCCAACGACGAATTGGCGCATGCCTTCGGCGACCAGCTGGAGCGGGTCAAGGCCACGCCCAAGGTGCTGGAGTGGGAGCGCATCGTGCAGGAAATGCGTCTGGTGACCGAGCGTGTGGTACGTGGTGGCCAATCGCACGAAGCCGCCGTGCAGGAACTGGATAAACGCGTGGACGAGATCCTGGCCAAGCGCCGCTGGATCTTCGCGCAGGAGGGTGGGCATGTGGGCCCGGCCGGTGAGACGGCTACGCAGGCTGTAACGCCGGCTGCTGCGGACACCACCGCGCCAGCTGCCGCAGCGCACCAGGGAGTCGCACGATGATGAAGCGTAATTCCGTTGCCGGCTGGGTGTTCGCCGCGCCGTCGATCCTGGTGCTGGGCATGTTCTTCGGCGTGCCGGTGTTCGCCGCGCTGGTGCTCAGCGTCACCGACTTCGACCTGTATGCGCTCGCCGACAGCAGCCATCTGCGTTTCGTCGGCCTGGGCAACTACATCGACCTGCTGCAGACGCCGCTGTTCTGGAAGTCGCTGTGGAACACCACCTACTTCGTGCTGCTGGGCGTGCCGATGTCGATCGGCGTGTCGCTCGGTGCGGCCCTGCTGCTCAACGCCAAGGCCTCGCGTTTCAAGGCGTTGTTCCGCACTGCCTTGTTCGCACCGGTGGTCACCACCCTGGTGGCGGTGGCGGTGATCTGGCGCTACCTGTTCCATATCAAATACGGCCTGGTCAACTTCGGCCTGAGCCACCTGGGCATCGCCCCGATCGACTGGCTGGGCGACCCGCGCTGGGCGATGCCCACCATCATGCTGTTCGCGGTGTGGAAGAACTTCGGCTACAACATGGTGATCTTCCTGGCCGGCCTGCAGGCGATCCCGCAGGATTTGTACGAGGCCGCGCGCATCGACGGCGCTTCGCGTTGGAAGCAGTTCCTGCACATCACCTTGCCGATGCTCGGCCCGGTGCTGATGGTGGTCGGGGTCATCACCATTTCCGGCTATTTCCAGCTGTTTGCCGAACCCTACGTGATGACCCGCGGCGACCCGCTGCAAAGCACCGTCAGCGTGCTGTATTTCATGTTCGAAGAAGGCTTCAAGTGGTGGAACCTCGGCCGCGCGTCGGCGGTGGCGTTCCTGTTGTTCCTGATTATCCTGGCGGTGACAACCGTGATGCTGCGCTTTGGCCGCAAGAAGGACCTGATATGAGCCGTGATGTTGGCCAATCGCGCTGGAATGCCGTGCTTATCAACGGCGGCCTGCTGGTGCTGGCGGTGATCAGCCTGGCGCCGTTGCTGTGGATGCTGTCGGTGTCGTTCATGCCCACCGGCGAGGCCAGCCGGTTTCCGCCACCGATGCTGCCATCGGCATTCACTCTGGCCAACTACCACGAGCTGTTTGCACGCACCGGCATGGCGCGCAACTTCGCCAACAGCCTGTTGGTCTCCGGGCTGATCACGCTCGGGTCGTTGCTGGTCAACACCATGGCCGGTTATGCGTTCGCCAAGCTGCAGTTCGTCGGCCGCGAGCGCATCTTCAAGATCCTGATGGCGGCATTGGTGATTCCGGCGCAGGTGGCGATGCTGCCGCTGTTCCTGCTGATGAAGCAGTTGCACCTGGTCAACAACATCGGCGGGGTGGTTGTGCCGGCGTTGGCCACGGTGTTCGGCATCTTCCTGGTGCGTCAGTACGCGCGCAGCATTCCCGATGAATTGATCGAAGCCGCGCGTGTCGATGGCGCCAGCGAGATGCGGATCTTTTTCCAGATCGTGTTGCCGATGCTCAAGCCGGTGCTGGTGACCTTGACCATCTTCACCTTCATGGGCTCGTGGAACGATTTCATGTGGCCGCTGATCGTGCTGACCGACCAGGAGCAATACACCTTGCCGGTGGCGCTGGCGGCGCTGTCGCGCGAGCACATCATGGACGTGGAATTGATGATGGCCGGTGCCGTGGTGACGGTGATTCCGGTGCTGCTATTGTTCCTGGCGCTGCAGCGTTACTACATCCAAGGTCTTCTGCTGGGGAGTGTGAAGGGGTGAGGCACCTGTTCCTGCGACTGTTTGCCATGACCGCCATTGCCGCCGCGGGCGCGGCGCAGGCGCAGGAGCGCGTGCTCGACGGCTTCAACGACATCGGCGCCTGGCGCCTGGTGGTGTCCAATCAGGTCAGCGGTTCGCTGCGCCCGGTGGCCACTCCCTCCGGCGGGCATGCGCTGTGTCTGGATTACAACTTCAACGGCGTGTCCGGCTATGTCGGCATCCGCCGCAAATTGCCCATCGAGTACCCGGACAATTACCGGCTTGGTCTTGTGTTGCGCGGCGACTCGCCGTCCAACGATCTGCAGCTCAAGCTGATCGATGCCAGCGGCGATAACGTGTGGTGGGTCAACCGGCCGGGTTTTGCCTTCCCAAAGAACTGGACCACGGTCAGCGACCGCAAGCGCAATATCGAAAAAGCCTGGGGACCGGGCCAGGACAAGCAACTGCGCCGCAGCGCAGATGTGGAATTCACCATCTACAACAAGGTCGGCGGTAAGGGCACAGTGTGCTTGGACCGCCTGACGCTCACGCCGCTGCCGCCGGAAGACACCTCGCCGCTGCAGGCCAAGGCCATTACCGACACCGCGCCTGCGCTGGAACAGCGCCTGGCCGACGGCAAGCCGGACACGTTCTGGCTCAGCGGCGCGGTCAAGCAGCAGACGGTCACGTTGGATCTGGGCAAGGTGCGCGAATTCGGCGGCGCCATCGTGCAGTGGGTGCCGGGTCTGCAGGCTTCGCAATACGTGGTGCGCTCTTCCAGCGACGGACGTAGCTGGCGCGATCTGCGCACCGTGACTGCCGGCGCCGGCGGCACCGATTGGCTGGCGCTCCCCGATACCGAAGCGCGCTATCTGCGTTTCGATCTCAAGGACGGCCCCAACTGGCGCTACGGCATCAAGGAAGTGCAGTTGCAGCCGCTGGCATTCGCCGCAACGCCGAATGACTTCATCAAGTCGCTGGCTGCACAACTGCCGCGTGGCAGTTATCCGCGCGGCTTCTCCGGCGAGCAGCCGTACTGGACCATCCTGGGTCTGGACGGTGGTACCGAACAGGGCTTGATCGGCGAAGACGGTGCGGTGGAGGTGGGCAAGGGCGGTTTCAGCATCGAGCCGTTCGTGGTCACCGGCGGCAAGGTGCTGCACTGGTCCGATGTCAGCAGCGAGCAGAGCCTGCAGGACGACTATCTGCCGATTCCCAGTGTCGATTGGCACCACGACCTGATGAATCTGCGCGTCACCGCGTTCGTGCAGGGCACCCCCGATCAGGCGCAACTGGTCGCGCGTTACCAACTGCACAACACCGGCAAGGAGGCGCGCGATTTCACCCTGGCGCTGGCCGTGCGCCCGTTCCAGGTCAATCCGCCGGCGCAGTTCCTCAACACCCTGGGGGGCGTCAGCCGGATCGACCAACTCGCCGTAGATGGCGGCCAGGTCAGCGTCAATGGCAAGCCGCGGGTGTTCGCTGCACAGCGACCGGATGCCGGCTTCGCCAGTGCTTTCGACAGCGGCATGGATGTCAGCCATCTCACTGCGGCCACGCCGCCGACGGTCACCCAGGTCAAGGACGAAACCGGCCTGGCCTCGGGGGTGTTGCTGTATCGCTGGAAGCTGGAGCCCGGACAACGCCGTGAGGTGGCGCTGGTCATTCCGCAAACCGGTGTCGCGCAGCTGCCGGCTGGCTTCGATGCCGACAAAGCGCAGCAGCAGGTCGCCCAGCAATGGCGCGGCAAACTTGATCGCGTGCGCATCAGCGTGCCCGCCGAGGGCAAGCCGGTGGTCGACACCTTGCGCACGGCGCTGGCGCACATGCTGATTTCACGCATCGGCCCGCGCTTGCAGCCGGGCACGCGCTCGTATTCGCGTAGCTGGATCCGCGACGGCGCAATGATTTCCGAAGGCTTGCTGCGGCTTGGCCGCGAAGACGTGGTGCGCGACTACGTGGATTGGTTCGCGCCATATCAATTTGCCGATGGCATGGTGCCGTGCTGTGTGGACGACCGCGGCAGCGACCCGGTGCCGGAGAACGACAGTCACGGTGAGCTGATCTACAACATCGCCGAGTACTACCGCTACACCGGTGACAAGGCATTCCTGGAACAGATGTGGCCGCATGTCAGCGGTGCCTACGACTACATGGACAAGCTGCGCCTCAGCGAACGCACCGAAGACAACTTCATGCGTAACCCGGCCTTCTACGGAATGATGCCGGTGTCGATCAGCCACGAAGGCTATTCGGCCAAGCCGGTGCATTCGTACTGGGACAACTTCTGGGCGCTGCGCGGTTATAAGGACGCGGTGATGCTGGCCGGCGCGCTGGACAAGCCCGACGCCGTCGCACGGTTCAGCGCCGCACGCGATGAATTCCGTGGTGACCTGATTGCCTCGCTGGGTGCGACCGTGCGGCAGCACACCCTGGATTTCCTGCCGGGTTCGGCAGAACTAGGCGACTTCGATGCGACCTCGACCACGATTGCCTTGACGCCAGGCGGCGAGCAGCAACGTCTGCCGCAGGATCTGCTGACCAAGACCTTCGAGCGCTATTGGAAAGAGTTCTCCGACCGCCGCGATGGCAAGCGCGACTGGAAGGACTACACGCCCTACGAGTGGCGCAACGTGGCCGCATTCGTGCGCCTGGGTTGGCGCGACCGCGCCTGGGACGCCACCGCGTTCTTCTTCAATGATCGTGCGCCGCAACCCTGGAACCAGTGGGCCGAAGTGGTCTCGCGCACGCCGCGTACGCCGTTTTTCGTCGGCGACCTGCCGCATGCCTGGGTCGCCTCGGACTTCGTGCGCTCGGTACTGGACATGTTCGCCTACGGCCGCGAATCCGATGCCAGCCTGGTCATCGCTGCCGGCACGCCGACGCGGTGGTTCGAAGGCAAGGGCATTGGCATTGCCGAACTGCGTACACCATACGGGCGCCTCAACTACACCTTGCAGCGCACCGACAAGCAATTGGTGCTGCAGCTGCAGCCCGGGCTGATCCTGCCGCCGGGCGGCGTGGTGCTGCCGTGGCCATATCAAGGCACACCGGGCAAGGCCACGGTCAACGGCGAGTCGGCCGAGTGGCAGAACGGCGAACTGCGCATCCAGCAACTGCCCGCCAACGTGCAAATCGATGTGCCCAGCGCGGTGCGGCGGGCTGAGCGCGCCACGCAATGAGTCAGCCGCGGCGGCTGACCCGGGCAGCGCCAGCACGGTGACGTGCGGGATGGCCGGTCGCGTCGCTCGCGCTGCTGCCGTGCTCCACTGGCGTGCAGGCCGGGCAGCTGACTCAGGGCGTCAATCCTGCGCAAGCTGTGCAGCGCGGCAAGACCGATCGGCCCGCGCCAGCTGCCGCGTAGTTACCCAACGCAGCGGCGCGCGAGATGACCCTGTTCACGCTCTATCTGCACCACCACCGCGAAGACTGGCCGGGACGACGCGCTTACATCGCCAAAGAGCTCAAGCGACTGGCGCCGGATGTGATTGGGCTGCAGGAGGTCATCGAACGCCGCGGCAGCCTGGAAAATCAGGCGGCCTGGCTGGCGCGCAAGCTCGGCGATGACTGCACCTTCGCCTCGGTCGATCCGGTCGGCGCGCCCAAACGTGACGGCAATGCGTTGCGGATTCAGCGCCACTTTGCTCAACCGTGCAGGCGGTTGAAGATCTGCACGCCGGCCAGCCATACACCGGCCATGCTGCCGAAATTGGTCAGCAGAAATGTCAGCACCACGCGTGAGACGCGATTGCGGTACCAGCCACGCAGCGTCTGCGCATCGTCGCGCAGCGATAGGAAATCGCCATAGGCCGGCTTGCGCATGTGCACTTCGACCAGTGCCGCAAATGCACCTGTTGGCACGCTCAGGCGGAACGGCTTGAACGGCGCCACGACGGCAGCGGTGAGAATGCTTAACGGGTGGCTGCCGGCCAGCAAGCAGCCCAATGCAGCCATGCCGCCGGTGTACATCGCCCACTGCAGCAACAGATCGGCGCCCATGCTCAGGCCACCGCGCCAGAACCCGATGCCGATGCCGGTGATGATGACCGCCAGGATGCCCAGCGTGATCCACGGGATACGCTTGCGTTGCTGCACGTACTCCAGCGATTCGCGCAGCGGGCCGGGCGCGGCGGTGTCCTGTTCCAGATGGCGCGCAAGACCGGCCAGATGCCCGGCGCCGACCACTGCCAGGATCTCGCGCTGATCTGCGCCGACTTCTTCGCGCAGACGCGTGGCCATGTACTGATCGCGCTCGGCAATCACCGTCTCGTAGAGCTCCGGACTTTCGCTGGCGAAATCGCCGAAGCTCGCTTCCAGCATGTCGCCTTGCTTGAGCTTTTCGATTTCCTCTTCGCCCACTTCATCGGCAGCGAACAGGCCGCCGAGCAATCCGCCGGCCAGTTTCATCTTGCCGAAGAATCCCAGGCGCCCGGACGCACGCTTGAAGGTCAGGCCAACCTCGCGATCGATCAGATGCACCGGCAAGCCCTGCGCACGTGCCAGGTTCACCGCCTCTTTCAGTTCTGCACCCGGATCGATGTCGAGTTGCTTGGCCAAGCGGCGTTGGTACGCGGCAAGCGCCAAATTCGCCGCGAACAAGGCCACACGGCCTTTGCGGATCACCTGCACCAGATCCAGGCGGGCGAGGGCGTCCGGGTCGCTGAGCGCCTGCAGGCGCTGCGCATCCAGTTCCACCGCCACCGCGTCGTAGCGCCCGCTGCCGATCGCGCGTTGCACGGCGGCCACGCTGGCCAGCGACACATGCGCGGTGCCGAGCAAGGTATATCGCACGCCATCGCGTTCGACGATGCGGTGCGGCTGGCCGGACAGCGCATCGTCCAGAACGTGGGTGGTCTGCTCAGTCATAGGGGGGGGCATCAGAAGGAGGGGCGGTGTCGCCGGAGCCGATCGCGCGTTGCATCTGCACGCCGTCCAACCAGCGACCGTGTTTGCGGCCGATTCCGGTGAATAGTCCGACCGTGCGAAATCCAAAACGTTCATGCAATTGCCGCGAGGCCAGATTGTCGGCATCGCCAATCACCGCAATCATCTGCAGGAACCCGCGCTGCTCGCACACCGCGATCAGCTCGCCGAGCAAGGATTTGCCGATGCCACGGCCCTGCATCGCGGTGGCTAAGTAGATCGAGTTTTCCACCGTCCAACGATAGCCTGCGCGCGCGCGAAATGCGCTGGCGTAAGCATAGCCTGCGACCACACCATCGAGCTCGGCAACCAGATAGGAGTAGCCTGCATCCACGATCGCACTGACCCGCGCGCGCATCTCATCGAGCGATGGTGCGCTGTATTCGTAGGTGTTGACCCCGGCGATCTGCTCCGCATAGATCGCGGTGATCGCCGGGATGTCCGCAGCGCGGACTGCACGCAGCTCGAGGGGCATGTGGTCAGTCAATGTAGCGCTTGAGCAGATCGCCATACGCATCGATGCGGCGGTCGCGCAGGAACGGCCAGATGCGGCGCACGTGCTCGCTGCGTTGCAGGTCCACATCGCAGATCAACACGGTGGGGTCCTGGCCGGCTTCGGCAATGAACTCGCCCTGCGGCCCCAGCACGTGGCTGTTGCCCCAGAACTGGATGCCCGACGCGCCCAGCGGCGAGGGCTCATGGCCGACACGGTTGCACGACAGTACCGGCACACCGTTGGCCACCGCATGGCCGCGATGGCTGAGCACCCAGGCATCGCGCTGGCGCTCCTGCTCGGGCTGCTGGTCGTCCGGATCCCAGCCGATTGCGGTGGGATAGAGCAGCAGTTCCGCACCGGCCAGCGCCATCAAACGTGCCGCTTCGGGGTACCACTGATCCCAGCACACCAGCACGCCCAGGCGACCGACCGAGGTATCGATCGGGGTGAAGCCCAGATCGCCCGGGGTGAAGTAGAACTTCTCGTAGAAGCCCGGGTCGTCGGGGATATGCATCTTGCGGTACTTGTCGAGCAGGCGGCCGTCTTTTTCGAACACCACCGCCGTGTTGTGATACAGCCCGGCCGCGCGACGTTCGAACAGCGAGGCGACCAGTACCACGCCGTGCTGCTTGGCCAGCGCGCCCAGGCGCTCCGTACTTGGTCCGGGAATCGGTTCGGCCAGGTCGAATTCATCCACCGACTCGTGCTGGCAGAAATACGCACCGTTATGCAGTTCCTGCAGCAGCACCAGCTTGGCGCCCTGCGCGGCGGCCTCGGCCACACGCGACGCGATGACGGCCAGATTGGCCTCGGCGTCGCCGTGGTTGCGCTCCTGGATCAGCGCGACGGAAAGGAGATGACGGGTCATGGCAGCATCCAACATAAGTAGCGCCCTAAGGTAGCGCGCCATGGCATAACACCGGCTGGCGGCTGGAACAGGAAACCACGCGCGGCGTGTGCGGCCGCGACGCAGGCACGATTTAGATCTGCTCCTGGAGCGGCTAACAAAACGTAGCGAGTAGTCGTCAGGTGGGCGTGGACAGCGCGCTCAGAGCCGCGGTGTATGAGTGGTACATGCCGTTCCGAACACTGACCGGGCCCGCCTGGCGGTGAGCGCAGTCGTTTTGTTAGCCGCTCTCAGCCGGCGAGCAGGCCGGCCGGCAATTGCATGGTCAGGCAATGCAGGCTGCCGTTCTGCCAGATCAGCGCGCGGCACGGCACCGGCACGATCTCGTGTTGCGGGAATGCCTGCGCCAGCACCGCCTGCGCGGTCGCATCAGCCGGATCGCCGTAGGCCGGCATCAGCACCGCGCCGTTGACGATCAGGAAATTGGCATACGACGCCACCAGCCGACGACCCTCGTCCAGGATGGGGTCTGCCCACGGCAGCACGAACAGACGATACGGCTGCCCGTCGGCGGTGCGCAGCGCAGCCAGTTCGGCGCCCATGGCCTGCAGCTCGGTGTAGTGCGAATCGTCGGCTGCATCGCAGCCTTGATAGACGATCGCATCCGGGCCGGCAAAGCGCGCCAGCGTATCGATATGCGCATCGGTATCGTCGCCTTCCAGGTAGCCGTGATCCAGCCACAGCACGCGCTCCTGTGCCAGCCATGTCGCCAGATCGCTGCTCAGCGATTCGCGCGTGCGCTGCGGGTGACGCTCATGCAGGCACTTCCAGGTGGTCAGCAATGTGCCGGCACCATCGGTCTCGATCGCACCGCCTTCCAGGGCGAAGTCGATGGTCCCTACCTGCGCCGGCACGAACACCTGCGCGGCATCCAGCGAGCTCACCAACTGATCGTCCAGGCTGGCGTCGAACTTGCCGCCCCAGCCGGTGAAGCGGAAATCCATCAAGCGGAAGCCGGTGCCCTGGCGCAGCGTGATCGGGCCGGAATCGCGCAGCCAGGTGTCGTTGTATGCGGCGATCACGAAACGCACGCGCGTCATGTCCACCCGCGCCGAGCGCAATCGCGCCTCGGCGTAGATCTGCAGGTCGTCGTCGGCCACGCAGATCACCACTGGCTCGAAGCGGGCGATCGCCGTGACCAGTGCGATATAGGTCTCTTCCACATCGGCCAGGCGCTCGGCCCAATCGGTACCGGCATGCGGCCACGCGAGCAACACGGCGGATTGAGGTTCCCACTCGGCGGGAAAACGAAGACGGTCGGTCATGCCAGGCAAATGCTCATCTTGGTGTGCGGGCCATCGCCCGCACGTTCATCGATATCCCACAGGCGAATGCGGGCTCTTGCGATCCAGGCGCGCATCGGTGCGCCTGGCCTTGTTACAGAATCGCAGCAACGCCCGTCCGGCTGCTGACGTGCGCAGCACACAGTGCGATGCCACCGTGACGGCTGGAGGGGC
Source organism: Xanthomonas sp. JL1 (assembly GCF_038405005.1). Lineage (NCBI taxonomy): Bacteria > Pseudomonadati > Pseudomonadota > Gammaproteobacteria > Lysobacterales > Lysobacteraceae > Xanthomonas > Xanthomonas sp. JL1. The sequence continues at coordinate 13,572 of NZ_JBBYGR010000033.1, forward strand.
AGCAGACAGGCGCCAGCACCTCCATCCGCGCTGTCATCGACGCTTTACCGAATCGGCGGCTTCGGCCCAATCTCGTTGGCATCGGCCTTATTGGCTACCACGTCGATCACCTTGCTCTTCTCGAAGTACACGGTGAAGGCGGGATACACCCAGCGATTGATGGTTGGCCACTGGCGCTTCTGCCCACCGCGCGGGTCGAGCTTTTCCTGCGGCGCGCCGTAGCGGCCTTCGACCTGGCTCATGCTTTCGCCGCGCAAGGGCAGGGCAGCGGCAGGCTTCTGCTGTGCACGATCGACCAGCAGCGTATCGGCCGAAGCAACGGCACTGATCCCCATCAGTGCGATTGTCAGCACGATCGGCGGCATCACAAACAAACGGTTGCGCATGTCATCTACTCCCCAGTGGACAAGATTTCAGATGGTGATTACAGCAAAAAACCACGGTAGGCGCTGCGGCACGGTAGGCGCTGCGGTGATGCGGCTGGCCTGGTGGCACCGCGCTACCCGGGACGACGCGCCACGGCGTAGAGACGGCTATGCCGTGGCTGGGCCGGCGGGCGGCAGACGCATGGAGCACCAACCGGCGTGCAGCAGCGGCCAAGAAAAAACCGCCCGGAGGCGGCTTTCTCGGATCTTGCACGCGCCGCAAAGGGTTAGCGCTGACGCGCCTTGAAACGCGGGTTCGACTTGCAGATCACGAAGACCTTACCGCGGCGGCGGACCACCTTGCAGTCGCGGTGACGGGTCTTCGCAGACTTCAGGGAGGACAGGACTTTCATGGCACACCTCGACGTAAACGGTTGGATTCGATGGAAGAGTGCCCGCGATCAAGGGTGCACCCTGAATGAAGCCGGCAATTCTAACCGGCTTTTTGTCGTGCTTTCAAGTGGTTGCAGCGCGATCGCGTTGAGCGGCGCTACACTACCGCCTGATGATACCCCGGAAACCTGAATGACCGACCTGTCGCCCGTCCTCACCATCGATGGCCCCTCCGGTGCCGGCAAGGGCACCGTGAGCCGGATCGTGGCCGCCCGGCTTGGCTGGCACTACCTCGATTCGGGCGCACTGTATCGCGCTGTCGGTGTTGCGGCGAGCTGGGCCGACCTGGATGTCTCCGACCCGGCAGCACTGGTGCGCTGCACCTTCGACACCAAGGTGGAATTCGACGATGCGGGGGAGGCAGGGCTGCGAGTGCTGGTCAATGGCGCAGATGTGACCAGTGAGCTGCGCTTGGAAACTACCGGCGCGCTGGCCTCAGCGATTGCCGCCATTCCCGAGGTGCGCAGCGCCCTGAAAGAGCGCCAACGCGCATTCAGGCGGGCGCCCGGGCTGGTTGCCGACGGGCGCGACATGGGGACGGTGATCTTCCCGGATGCCGCCTTCAAGGTCTTTCTGACCGCCAGTGCCGAAGAACGTGCGGGCCGTCGCCATAAACAGTTGATGGAAAAGGGTGTTTCGGTTACCTTTGCCGACCTGCTGCGCGAGATCATGGCCCGTGATGCCCGTGATGCGCAACGGGTGGTGGCGCCATTACGGTCGGCCAAAGACGCCGTGCTGATCGATACCAGCGGAATCGGGGTCGAGGATGTCGTCCAGCGTGTGGTCGGGTTGCTCGCAGACCGCACGCCGTCGTAAGTGTTCCGCAAGCGGGCTTGTCCCGCCGACCGTAAGGCGTTCCAAAGCTCCGTCGCGCATCCTGCGCGACGGTTCTACTACTCCTAAACCGACTCGCTGTCCGGAGTCGACCAACAGGCTGGGCGGTTCGTATCTGTCGCACCCCGACGATCGGAGCCCGTGTGTTCAACTGAGTGAATTCAAATGACAGAATCTTTTGCAGAACTGTTCGAAGCCAGTCAAGCCAATCTGGCGAAGCTGAAGCCGGGCTCCATCGTCACCGGTACCGTCGTGGAAGTGCGCGGCGACGTGGTGGTGATCAACGCTGGCCTGAAGTCCGAAGGCATCGTGCCGATCGAGCAGTTCCGTAACGACGCTGGCGAGATCGATGTCGGCGTCGGCGACCAGGTCAAGGTCGCCCTCGATTCCATCGAGAACGGTTTCGGTGAGACCGTGCTGTCGCGCGAGAAAGCCAAGCGCGCAATGGTGTGGGACGAGCTGGAAGATGCGTTGGAAAATAACGAAACCATCACCGGCCGCATCAGCGGCAAGGTCAAGGGTGGTTTCACCGTGGACATCAAGGATGTCCGCGCGTTCCTGCCTGGTTCGCTGGTGGATGTGCGCCCGGTGCGCGACCCGGCCTACCTGGAAGGCAAGGAACTCGAGTTCAAGCTGATCAAGCTGGACCGCAAGCGCAATAACGTGGTGGTTTCGCGTCGTGCAGTGGTCGAAAGCGAGCACTCGGAAGAGCGCGAGCAGCTGATGGACAAGCTGCAGGAAGGCGCGATCCTGAAGGGTGTCGTCAAGAACCTGACCGACTACGGCGCATTCGTGGACCTGGGCGGTATCGACGGCCTGCTGCACATCACCGACATGGCCTGGAAGCGCGTGCGCCATCCGTCCGAAGTCGTCAACGTCGGCGACGAGCTGGACGTGCGCGTGCTGAAGTTCGATCGCGAGCGTAACCGCGTCAGCCTCGGCCTGAAGCAGCTGGGCGAAGATCCGTGGGACAACATCGCCCGTCGTTACCCGGCCAACAGCCGCGTGTTCGGCAAGGTTTCCAACGTCACCGATTACGGCGCATTCGTCGAGATCGAGCCGGGCGTCGAAGGTCTGGTGCACGTCTCCGAGATGGATTGGACCAACAAGAACGTCAACCCGTCCAAGGTTGTGCAGGTGGGTGACGAAGTCGAAGTGATGGTGCTGGACGTCGATGAAGAGCGTCGCCGCATCTCGCTGGGCATGAAGCAGGTTGCCGCCAATCCGTGGGAAACCTTCGCTGCGACCCACAAGAAGAACGACAAGGTGTCCGGTCAGATCAAGTCGATCACCGACTTCGGCATCTTCATCGGTCTGGACGGCGGCATCGACGGTCTGGTGCACCTGTCCGACATCAGCTGGAACACCACCGGTGAAGATGTCGTGCGCAACTACAAGAAGGGCGACACGCTGGAAGCCGTCGTGCTGGCAGTGGACCCGGAACGTGAGCGCATCAGCCTGGGCGTCAAGCAGCTGGAGCAGGACCCGTTCGGTCAGTACATGGCGTCCAACCCGAAGGGTTCGAAAGTCGAAGGCGTGGTGCGTGAGGTGGATGCCAAGGGCGCCACGATCGACCTGGCCGATGGCATCGAAGGCTACGTCGCTTCACGCGACATCGCCAACGAGCGCGTCGACGATGCGACCCAGCACCTGAAGGTCGGCGACAAGATCGAAGCCAAGTTCGTGGGCATGGACCGCAAGGGCCGTACCCTGCAGCTGTCGATCAAGGCCAAGGACGATGCCGAAATGCGCGAAACGCTGGAGGACTACCAGTCTGCTTCCGCGTCAGGCGGCATGACTCAGCTGGGCGCGCTGCTGCGTGCACAGTTGAACAGCAACAAGTCCGAGTAAGCGCGTAGCGCTCGCAAGCGCGTGATGGATCGGCCCGGGCTTGCCCGGGCCGATTCCGATGTGTCAGTCGAAAAAAGCAAGTCTTCCCATGACCAAGTCCGAATTGATTGAAATCCTGGCGCGACGCCAAGCGCATCTGAAGTCGGACGACGTAGATCTGGCAGTCAAGTCGCTGCTAGAAATGATGGGGCAGGCGCTCTCCGATGGTGATCGGATCGAAATTCGCGGGTTCGGCAGTTTTTCGCTGCATTACCGTCCGCCACGTCTAGGGCGTAATCCCAAGACCGGCGAATCGGTCGCATTGCCGGGCAAGCATGTTCCCCACTTCAAGCCGGGCAAGGAATTGCGTGAGCGCGTCAGCTCCGTGGTGCCTGTCGATATGTCCGATACGACGGACTGAAGTCATGGATCCCATTCGTTCGCGCACGCCAAGTCCTGCCCGCGAGCTTCTGCCCGGACCCCAACCGGATAGGGTTCAGCCGACTGCAGATCGGGGGGGGGCTCCGCCTGCTGGCGGCCCCCTGGATGGCTTGCCCGCTCGGCGGACGATGTCCCGGACCCGGCTGCCATCTCCCCCTGCGCCCTCGCCTGCGTTCTCGGCGGGCAGCTTCAGCGATCTGCTCCGTCAGTTCGATCCGTCGCTTCTTGATACATCGCTTCTTGATTCGATGCCTGCCGTCGGCACGCCGCATACAGCGGCTGCCCCAGCAGAGTGCGATGAGGTGCAATCGGGTCTGCGTGCAGCCGATGACCCGCCACCCACCGTGCGTGTCGCTGTCACTGCCGCGCGGCCGCCGCGCGCCAAGCCGGCCCCGCGACGGCGTGCGGCGCAACCCTCCGACGCTTCGCCGGCCGCGCAGGTGGATCTACGCACGCTCGGCTACAGTCAGCAGCAGCAAGAGAAGATCAAACCGAAGGTGCGTTCGACAGTGGCGCAGCACCACGAGGCACTGGTGGGCCATGGGTTTACACACGCGCACATCGTTGCGCTCAGCCAACACCCGGCAGCGTTAGGGACCGTTGCTGTCACGTATCAGGACATAATCAGGGCGTTGCCAGAGGCGACACACGAAGACATCGTTGGCGTCGGCAAACAGTGGTCCGGCGCACGCGCCCTGGAGGCCTTGCTCACGGAGGCGGGGGAGTTGAGAGGTCCGCCGTTACAGTTGGACACAGGCCAACTTCTCAAGATTGCAAAACGTGGCGGCGTGACCGCAGTGGAGGCAGTGCATGCATGGCGCAATGCACTGACGGGTGCCCCCCTGAACCTGACCCCGGACCAAGTGGTGGCCATCGCCAGCAATATTGGCGGCAACCAGGCGCTGGAGACGGTGCAGCGGCTGTTGCCGGTGCTGTGCCAGGCCCATGGCCTGACCCCGGACCAGGTCGTGGCCATCGCCAGCCATGGCGGCGGCAAGCAGGCGCTGGAGACGGTGCAGCGGCTGTTGCCGGTGCTGTGCCAGGACCATGGCCTGACCCCGGACCAGGTGGTGGCCATCGCCAGCAATATTGGCGGCAAGCAGGCGCTGGAGACGGTGCAACGGCTGTTGCCGGTGCTGTGCCAGGACCATGGCCTGACCCCGGACCAGGTGGTGGCCATCGCCAGCAATATTGGCGGCAAGCAGGCGCTGGAGACGGTGCAGCGGCTGTTGCCGGTGCTGTGCCAGGACCATGGCCTGACCCCGGACCAGGTGGTGGCCATCGCCAACAATAACGGCGGCAAGCAGGCGCTGGAGACGGTGCAACGGCTGTTGCCGGTGCTGTGCCAGGACCATGGCCTGACCCCGGACCAGGTGGTGGCCATCGCCAGCCACGATGGCGGCAAGCAGGCGCTGGAGACGGTGCAGCGGCTGTTGCCGGTGCTGTGCCAGGGCCATGGCCTGACCCCGGACAAGGTGGTGGCCATCGCCAGCAATAGTGGCGGCAAGCAGGCGCTGGAGACGGTGCAGCGGCTGTTGCCAGTGCTGTGCCAGGCCCATGGCCTGACCCCGGACAAGGTGGTGGCCATCGCCAACAATAACGGCGGCAAGCAGGCGCTGGAGACGGTGCAGCGGCTGTTGCCGGTGCTGTGCCAGGACCATGGCCTGACCCCGGACCAGGTGGTGGCCATCGCCAGCAATAGTGGCGGCAAGCAGGCGCTGGAGACGGTGCAGCGGCTGTTGCCGGTGCTGTGCCAGGACCATGGTCTGACCCCGGCCCAGGTGGTGGCCATCGCCAACAATAACGGCGGCAAGCAGGCGCTGGAGACGGTGCGGCGGCTGTTGCCGGTGCTGTGCCAGGACCATGGCCTGACCCCGGACCAGGTCGTGGCCATCGCCAGCCACGATGGCGGCAAGCAGGCGCTGGAGACGGTGCAGCGGCTGTTGCCGGTACTGTGCCAGGACCATGGCCTGACCCCGGACCAGGTGGTGGCCATCGCCAACAATAACGGCGGCAAGCAGGCGCTGGAGACGGTGCAGCGGCTGTTGCCGGTGCTGTGCCAGGACCATGGCCTGACCCAGGACCAGGTGGTGGCCATCGCCAGCAATATTGGCGGCAAGCAGGCGCTGGAGACGGTGCAGCGGCTGTTGCCGGTGCTGTGCCAGGACCATGGCCTGACCCCGGACCAGGTGGTGGCCATCGCCAGCCACGATGGCGGCAAGCAGGCGCTGGAGACGGTGCAGCGGCTGTTGCCGGTGCTGTGCCAGGACCATGGCCTGACCCCGGCCCAGGTGGTGGCCATCGCCAACAATAACGGCGGCAAGCAGGCGCTGGAGACGGTGCAGCGGCTGTTGCCGGTGCTGTGCCAGGACCATGGCCTGAGCCCGGACCAGGTCGTGGCCATCGCCAGCAATATTGGCGGCAAGCAGGCGCTGGAGACGGTGCAGCGGCTGTTGCCGGTGCTGTGCCAGGACCATGGCCTGACCCCGGACCAGGTGGTGGCCATCGCCAGCAATGGCGGCGGCAAGCAGGCGCTGGAGACGGTGCAGCGGCTGTTGCCGGTGCTGTGCCAGGACCATGGCCTGAGCCCGGACCAGGTCGTGGCCATCGCCAGCCATGATGGCGGCAAGCAGGCGCTGGAGACGGTGCAGCGGCTGTTGCCGGTGCTGTGCCAGGACCATGGCCTGACCCCGGACCAGGTGGTGGCCATCGCCAGCAATGGCGGCGGCAAGCAGGCGCTGGAGAGCATTGTTGCCCAGTTATCTCGCCCTGATCCGGCGTTGGCCGCGTTGACCAACGACCACCTCGTCGCCTTGGCCTGCCTCGGCGGACGTCCTGCCATGGATGCAGTGAAAAAGGGATTGCCGCACGCGCCGGAATTGATCAGAAGAGTCAATAGCCGTATTGGCGAACGCACGTCCCATCGCGTTGCCGACTACGCGCAAGTGGTTCGCGTGCTGGAGTTTTTCCAGTGCCACTCCCACCCAGCGTACGCATTTGATGAGGCCATGACGCAGTTCGGGATGAGCAGGAACGGGTTGGTACAGCTCTTTCGCAGAGTGGGCGTCACCGAACTCGAAGCCCGCTGCGGAACGCTCCCCCCAGCCTCGCAGCGTTGGGACCGTATCCTCCAGGCATCAGGGATGAAAAGGGCCAAACCGTCCCCTACTTCAGCTCAAACACCGGATCAGGCGTCTTTGCATGCATTCGCCGATTCGCTGGAGCGTGACCTTGATGCGCCCAGCCCAATGCACGAGGGAGATCAGACGCGGGCAAGCAGCCGTAAACGGTCCCGATCGGATCGTGCTGTCACCGGCCCCTCCGCACAGCAATCTTTCGAGGTGCGCGTTCCCGAACAGCGCGATGCGCTGCATTTGCCCCTCAGCTGGAGGGTAAAACGCCCGCGTACCAGGATCGGGGGCGGCCTCCCGGATCCTGGTACGCCCATCGCTGCCGACCTGGCAGCGTCCAGCACCGTGATGTGGGAACAAGATGCGGCCCCCTTCGCAGGGGCAGCGGATGATTTCCCGGCATTCAACGAAGAGGAGCTCGCATGGTTGATGGAGCTATTGCCTCAGTCAGGCTCAGTTGGAGGGACGATCTGACGTTCTGGCGCTGTGTTTATGTCGTCTCGGTTAAGCTAGCTCGCCTCCCGACGGAGTCTCGCCATGAAGGTGCTTCGCTTGCTGGTGATGTTGGCCTTCCTGCTGGTCGGTCTGATCATCGGTGCGGTCAATTCTCAGGACATTACGCTCGATTTCCTGTTCTCCAGTGTGCATACCAGCTCAGGTGTCGCGATCATCGTCGCGCTGCTGGTCGGTGTGTTGATCGGTGCCGGCATCGTGCTGGTCAGTGTGGTCATTCCCCTCTATTCCAGACTGCGCCAGGCCAACAAGGCTGTTGCGGTCAGTCGCGCCGACGCCAGGCTTGTCACGCCTGCCGCCGTCGAGCCGCGCCCCATCGATGGACTGTAAGTACGTATGGACTTTCTGACCGAGTGGATCTGGTTCTTTCTGTTTGTGCCACTGGCCGCGCTGGGCGGCTGGATCGTCGGTCGTCGTGGCGGTCAGCGTCATGGCGACACGCAGGTCAGTCGTCTTTCCAGCACCTATTTCCGTGGGTTGAACTATCTGCTCAACGAGCAGCCGGACAAGGCGATCGAGCTGTTCCTGCATATCGCCGAACTGGACAAGGAAACCTTTGAGACCCAGGTCGCATTGGGGCATTTGTTCCGTCGCCGCGGTGAAGTGGATCGTGCGATCCGCCTGCACCAGGGCCTGGTGCAGCGTGGCGACCTGACCGATCAGCAGCGCGTCCAGGCCCTGCTGGCACTCGGCGAGGATTACATGAAGTCCGGGTTGCTGGACCGTGCCGAAACGGTGTTCACCGAACTGGCGCAGCTGGACCAGCGTGCACCGCAAGCGTTGCGTCACCTGATCGGCATCTATCAGGCCGAGCGCGATTGGGAAAAGGCAATCGACAACGCCACCCGCTATGAACAAGTGACCGGCGAGCCAATGGGCAAGCTGATCTCCCAATTCGAATGCGAACTGGCTGACCGCAATCGTGGCCTGGGCAAGACCGACGATGCGTTGCAGGCGATCGCACGTGCCTACCAGGCCGATGGCACCTCCGTGCGCGCCGGTATTTTGGAAGGGCGCATCGAAGCCGAGCGCGGTCACGATGAAGCGGCGGTGCGCGCATTCGAGCGTGCAGCCCGGCACGATCCGGAATACCTGCCGGAGATCATTCCTGCGTTGATGGCTGCGTATCGGCGGGTCGGCGATATCTCAGGGGCGCGCAATTTCTTGTCAGAAATGACCGAGCACTATCGCGGCATCGCGCCGGTGCTGGCGCTGACCCAGCTGATCGAGGCCCAGGATGGCGTGGCGCCTGCGCTGGCCTATCTCGGCCGACAGCTCAAGGATCGCCCGTCGGTGCGTGGTGAATCGGCGTTGATCGACCTCACCCTGGCCGAGGGAAGCGACCCGGTCGGGACGCTGCAAGACCTCAAGCACATCACCGACCAGTTGCTGGTGCGCAATCCGAGCTATCGGTGCACGCGCTGCGGCTTCGGGGCCAAGACGCACCACTGGCAGTGCCCGAGCTGCAAGGAGTGGGGTACGGTCAAACCGTTGTTGAACTACGCGGTGGTCTGATGGCGTGGCTGTGGTGCGTGCTGCACCTGCTGGTTGCGGGGCTGGGAACCTGGCTGTTGCGGCGTTATGCCTTGCACCGCCGCTTGCTCGATCATCCCGGCGAACGGCGCAGCCATGTCGTGGCGACGCCGCGTGGCGGCGGCATGGCAATCGTGGCGGCAATCTTGCTGGGCTGCGTCGCGGCAAGTGTGCTGTGGCCAACAGCGAGCCTGACGCTCGGCTGGTTCGCAGTGGGTTTGATTGCGGTGGCCGGTGTGGGCTGGTGGGACGACCACCGGCCGCTTTCGGCCAGGCTGCGGTTTGCGATCCACCTGGCCGCATCGGCCTCGTTGGGTGGATTGGTTTGCCATCACACGGGTAGCGTGTGGGATGGGGTGCTCACTGCCGCCGCGTCTGTGGTGTTGATCAACGTCTGGAACTTCATGGACGGCATCAACGGGCTGGCCAGCAGTCAGGCGGCATTGGCTGCCTTCGGATTTTTGCTGGTGGCGCCGGCTGGGTGGTCATGGGCCGGGCTGGCAGTTTCAGCATCGTGCCTGGGATTTATCCCATTCAATTTTCCTCGTGCGCGCATCTTCATGGGCGATGGCGGCAGTGGTGCGCTCGGCTATGTGTTGGCAGCGTTGCTGGCCCTGAACGTGGCGAGTGGTCAGGTGAGCTGGTGGATCAGTTGGTTTCCGTTGACGGCCTTTCTTGTAGACGCCGGCTTCACGCTGCTTGCTCGCCTGCTCGCAGGAGAGCGTTGGTGGGAGCCACATGCGCAGCATGTTTACCAGCGTCTGGCACGTCGGCTTGAGACGCACGTTCCGGTAACCGGCATTTATTTCGCTTTCAGCGTCGCTGCCGTCTGCTTGTATGTGTTGATCCGCCATAATGCATTTTGGCAGCAGGTGTCCGGAGCTCTGGTCTGGGGCGTGGGCGCTACTGCAATCTGGCACTTTCTGCGCGATGGACTGCGCAATTCCTGAGTAATGGATTTTTATGATTTCCTCGCGTGACCGTTTGACCAAGGCCCTGCCGCAGATAGCGGTCGTGGTACACGACCTATTGATGGTGTGGGTGTGCTGGCAGCTACTGCACGCCGGCCGCTATTCCATGTTGCGCCAGGCGCCGGATCTGCCGCTGTGGGATTGGCGCACCGGGGTGGTGTTGGTGGCGCAGGGTCTGGTGTTCTGGAAGATGGGGTTGTACCGCGGACTGTGGCGCTTCGCCTCGGTGCCGGACCTATGGAACATCTTCAAGTCGAGTTTCCTCGGCCTGGTCGCGATCGTGCTCGCGTTGTCGTACGACCGCCTGGATCGCGTGCCGTTGTCGGTGCTGGTGGTCTATCCGTTCGCGTTGTCGGCCATGCTGGGTACGCCGCGTTTGCTGTATCGCGCTTGGAAGGACTACCAGATCACGCATTCCGGTGATGCCGGGCAGCGCGTGCTGATCCTTGGAGCAGGGCGTGCTGCCGAAGGTTTGGTACGCGATCTGCGCCGTACTGGCGCGTTTGTGCCGATTGGTTATCTGGACGACGCCAACAACCTGCACGGCGCCAAGATCCAGGGTCTCAATGTGCTGGGCAATCTGGATCAAGCTGCTGCGATTGCCAAAGAAACTGCCGCCAAGCTGCTGGTCATCGCGATCCCATCGCTGGATGCCTCCGGCATGCAGCGCGTTGTGGCGATCTGCGAAAGCACCGGCCTGCCGTTCCGCATGGTGCCCAAGCTGATCAACGTCCTGGAAGGGCGCTCGTTGCCGGGCGAGTTGAAGGAGGTCGCGATCGAGGATTTGCTCAACCGCAAGCCGGTCACGCCCGACTGGCGCCTGATCCGCGACTGGCTGACCAACAAGACTGTGATGGTGACCGGCGCCGGCGGTTCGATCGGCTCGGAAGTCTGCCGCCAGTGCGCCCGTCACGGAGCGCGCCGGATCGTACTGTTGGAGATCGACGAGTTGGCGTTGCTGACCATCGACTCGGATCTGCGTCGGCTATTCCCGGATATCGAAGTGGTGCGCGTACTCGGCGATTGCGGCGACCCGGCAGTGGTTGCGCATGCGCTGAACACCGCGACCCCGGATGCGGTGTTTCACGCTGCCGCTTACAAGCAGGTGCCGCTGCTGGAAGAGCAATTGCGCGAGGCGGTGCGCAATAACGTGCTGGCAACCGAGAACGTGGCGCGCGCCTGCCAGCGTGCACGCATCGAAACCTTCGTCTTCATTTCTACCGATAAGGCGGTCGAGCCGGTCAACGTGCTGGGCGCAAGCAAGCGCTATGCAGAAATGATCTGCCAGAGCCTTGACGCGCGCGATGCGCCGACGCGCTTCATCACCGTGCGCTTCGGCAACGTGCTGGATTCGGCAGGCAGCGTGGTGCCATTGTTCCGCGAACAGATCCGTCAGGGCGGCCCGGTCACGGTGACGCATCCGGACGTGACGCGTTACTTCATGACCATCCCCGAAGCCTGCCAGTTGGTGATCCAGGCAGCGGCGTCTGCATCGCATGGTGCGATCTATACGCTGGACATGGGGGAGCCTGTGCCGATTCGCCTGCTGGCCGAGCAGATGATCCGTCTGGCCGGCAAGCAGCCGGGCAAGGACGTGGCGATTCTCTACACCGGCTTGCGTCCGGGCGAGAAGCTGCACGAGACGCTGTTCTATTCCGACGAAGACTATCGCCCCACCGCGCACTCCAAAATTCTCGAAGCCGGTGTGCGCGAGTTCTCGCATGAGCAAGTGCTGCAGCTGGTGACGCGCTTGCGCGAGGCCGTTAACCGCTATGACATCAACGCGATGGAGACGGTGCTGGGCAGTCTGATGCCGGATTTCGCGGCTGCTCGACGGAAAGTCGACGCGCGATCTGATACGGTCGTTCCATTCCCCGCACGTGAGGTCAGAAGACTGTAATGAGCCAGCGTATTCGCAAGGCAGTATTTCCCGTCGCAGGTCTTGGAACCCGCTTTCTTCCGGCAACCAAGACGGTGCCGAAAGAAATGCTGCCAATCATCGACAAGCCCTTGATTCAGTACGCCGTCGACGAAGCCATCCAGGCTGGTTGCGATACGTTGATCTTTGTGACCAACCGCTACAAACACTCCATTGCCGATTACTTCGACAAGGCCTACGAGCTGGAGCAAAAGCTTGAGCGTGCAGGCAAGTTGGAGCAGCTGGAGCTAGTACGCCATGCGTTGCCGGAAGGCGTTCGCGCCATTTTTGTGACGCAGGCAGAAGCGCTCGGCCTAGGCCACGCGGTGTTGTGTGCCAAGGCCGTGGTCGGTGACGAACCGTTCGCGGTGCTGCTGCCGGACGATCTGATGTGGAACCGCGGCGATGCCGCGCTGACCCAGATGGCCGATGTTGCAGAGGCCTCCGGCGGCAGCGTCATTGCGGTGGAAGATGTGCCGCAGGAAAAGACGGCCAGCTACGGCATCGTCTCTACCGATGCATTCGATGGCCGCAAGGGCCGCATCACTGCGATCGTCGAGAAGCCCAAGCCGGAAGTGGCGCCGAGTAATCTGGCCGTAGTCGGTCGGTATGTGCTGAGCCCGAAGATCTTCGAATTTCTCGAGGCTACCGGTGCAGGCGCGGGCGGCGAGATCCAGCTGACCGACGCGATTGCCGAGCTGCTGAAGAAAGAGCAGGTCGATGCCTTCCGTTTCCAAGGTCGCCGTTTCGATTGCGGTGCGCATATCGGCCTGATCGAAGCCACCGTGCATTTCGCGCTCGAGCACGAAAAGCATGGCGGCCCAGCGAAGGAAATCCTGCGCAACGCATTGGCCCAGGCCGACGCGCGCGGCTGATTGCTGCCTGATCGCTGTTTCCACGAACGACGCCAGCTGGCGTCGTTCGTCGTTCAGGACTCGCCACACGATGCCGCTGCGCTGGCAGAGCTCGGTATGGCAAGGGCAAGCGCCGCACAGATGCGCACCCAGGTGCAGGCCGATGCCGCGTGAGTGCCGCTAGAATCCGGGCATGAGCCAACCTGCCGAATCCAGTGAACGGATCAACGTGATTGTCCTGTTGGGCGCCGCCGTCGTTGCGATCCCGTTGTTTCGCCGATTGGGTCTGGGCTCGGTGCTGGGTTACCTGGCGGCGGGGCTGGCGATTGGTCCGTTTGGGGTAGGCCTGTTCGACGAACCGCAAGCAATCCTGCATGTCGCCGAGTCGGGCGTGGTGATGTTCCTGTTCCTGTTCGTGATCGGGCTGAAATGCGTCCATCGCACCTGTGGAGCCTGCGCAAGGAAATCTTCGGGCTGGGTACGTTGCAGATCGCGGTTTGCGCGCTGGTGTTGACCGGCATCGGCATGCTGCTCGGCTTCGCACCACCGGTAGCCTTCGTCGCGGCGTCCGGTTTTGTGCTGACCTCCACCGCCGTGGTGATGCAGTTGTTGGCCGAGCGCGGTGACGTGGCCTTGCCGCCGGGGCAAAAGATCGTAGCGATTCTGCTATTCGAAGATCTGTTGATCGTGCCGTTGCTGGCGATCGTAGCCTGGATGGCTGCTAGCTGCGATCCGCAGGCCGCATCGCAGCGCTGGCAGGGCATCGGCATCGGTCTGGCCTGCATCGTCGGCTTGCTGGTGGCCGGGCGTTGGCTGCTCAATCGGCTGTTCCGCATTCTGGCTGCGTCCAAGGCGCGCGAGGTGATGACGGCTGCAGCATTGCTGGTGGTGTTGGGCGCGGCACTGTTGATGCAGGTGGCCGGGCTGTCGATGGCGATGGGGGCATTGCTGGCCGGCGTGCTGTTGTCCGAGTCCACGTTCCGGCATCAGATCGAAGCGGATATCGAACCGTTTCGCGGCATCCTGCTGGGGCTGTTCTTTCTGGGTGTCGGCATGAGCCTGGATTTACGCGTGGTCGCGGCCGATTGGCGCTTGATCGTAGCGGGCGTGCTGGCTTTGATGGTGGGCAAGGGCGCATGCATCTACGCGGTGGCGCGGCTGATGCGCAGCGACCATCGGCAGGCGCTGGATCGCGGCATGCTGATGGCGCAGGGCGGCGAGTTCGCATGCGTGCTGTTTGCCGCCGCTTCGGCATCCGGTGTCATCGATGCGCAGGTCACCGCCAGCCTGACCGCTATCGTGGTGTTGTCGATGGCACTGACGCCGTTGTTCGTGTTGCTGCAACGGCGGCTGACGCCGGCCGCGGCGGTCTCGCTGGATGGCGTGGAAGAAGCCAGCGGGCAGACCGGCAGCGACTTGATCATCGGCTTCGGGCGCTTCGGGCAGGTCGCCAGTCAATCGCTGTTGGCGCGCGACGTGGCTGTGACCATCATCGACAACGACATCGAGATGATGCAAAGCGCTGAAGAGTTGGGCTTCAAGATCTACTACGGCGACGGCCCCGGCTGGACGTGTTGCATGCCTCCGGCGCGCACAGCGCACGCGCGATGTGGTCTGCGTCGACAACCAGGAGGCGGCCAATCGCATCGTCGAACTGGCAACGCGCGAGTTTCCGCATGCCAAGCTGCTGGTGCGTTCCTACGATCGCCAGCATTCGCTGCAACTGGTGGCTGCGGGCGTGGATTACCAGATCCGCGAGACCTTCGAGTCGGCGGTGATCTTCGGCAGAGTCGCGCTGGAGGAACCGGGGATGGACGAGGACCAAGCCGGCATGATTTCGCGCCATATTCGTCGGCGCGATGCCGAGCGTTCCGAATTGGAGATCGCTGCCGGCGATGCACGCGCCGGAGCCGGGCTGATGTACGGCAACACGTTGCCAGCCGCGCCCCGGCCCACACCGTTCACGCGACCGCGTCGCGGCAGCCGCACGCTCAATCCCGATGCGGTGCCGTAAGCCGAGCAAGTAGAGACAGCGATACGCGAGTAAGAGCGGCGAACGAAACCACTGCGCAGGCGCCAGGCAGGTGCGGCCGGCGTCGGTGGGCATTTACCACTCATCCGCCTCGGCTTGTGCGCGCCGTATGCACCTATCTGACGACTGCTCGCTACTTGGTCGCCCCTGAAAAACCCTCTCAAACACCAAATGCCATGTTTGCCGGCCACATGATGCTTGAGCGCGTTGAGGGGCGCGCCCGCACCACCTGCAACCAGGCACGCAAAAAGGCGATCCAGCGCAGCCGCCACCGCAGGTTGTCGCCAGCGGCGCAGCCGAGCACGTGCAGTGCATCGCCTTGG